>SHOH01000163.1:0-3037 GCA_004294845.1 Anaerolineaceae bacterium | reverse complement strand
ATCTATCTCAAGTAGCTCTAAGGTAAGCTTTAGTTTATCCTTTGCATCTATATAGGAATAACGACCGCCAATCCATTCACCCTTCTGGATTTCCTTCATACCGTTTCTTTCAAATTTCTCAACAATTTTCTTCATACCATTTATAACAAATGCTATATGGTGTATCCCTTCACCATAAGTATCAAGATCGTGCCTCCAGGTACTGGGCTCATGATCAGGTTCAAGAAGCTCAATATCAAGATTAGGTCCGACTTTAAAGAAGGCCTGCTTGGTTCTTGCTGGGCTAGACTCACCAAGATACACTGTCTTAGCTATATCCTGTGTACTGGTAATGAATATCTCTGGCTTATCTACGCCAAATAAATCAGCATATTCCTGAGCTGTTTTTTCAATATCATGACATAAAATTCCTATCTGTGTTACTACATTTGTGTCCATTAAATTTTTCTCCATATCATTATTCCTTTCATCTATTATTTTTTTACATAATAATGTTGCTTTATCCAAGTTGCCAATCCATCTAACCCCGGGTACATTGTTCATCTTCTAAATATATCTTATATCTGCCTATGATTTTATCATATATCAATATTAAAAACCATCTTTTGACATAATAAATTTTCTTTTCATCACAATGCTTACTATGTGACTAAGTCACAATCTTGTACGAAATTATATTAAGCTTTGGCATATGATACAGTATAACAAGTTAAAAGGAGGCTTATAAATTTATGAGCGACTTAACATCTACATCCTACGGCAAGGATTACAGTGGCAGCGGTAAATGTGATAGCGGGAATAATTCAATGTTAATGATACTATTACTATTATTCCTATGCGGAGGCGACGGCGGACTATTTGGTGGTTCTTGTGGCAACGGCGGCGGATCTTGCGGTATCGGTGGCGGAATGGATGGCATCTTACCCTTGATATTAATCCTTTGCTTATGCGGTGGTTTCTAATCCACAGCAGAAATCTTTTTGGTGCAAGGTACGGTACCAAGTACGGTTCTAGGTACTATTAATACTAACAATACTCCTAAAAAATTAATTACAATTTTACATTTCGGTAGCTTTACATCCTAATATTACAACAGTTTCGTGCAAATTAAAAGAAGGTCAAAAAAGACCTTCTTTTTTTGCTTTGGTACCAGGTACCGTACTTGGTACCGATTATGAATGATTTTTATCTTTCTTTATATTCAAAGTAGTCAAAGTCTGCATTTTTTCTTTGTCCGGACAGATCCTGGCAACATATTCCTACAAATGCACCAGTGAATCTGTTTGGTACAGTATATTCATCCGACAGAATGCTTGCATCGAATGAGTTTCCTATCTTAATCCAGTCTTTATTGTCCTTAGAATATGAGAACTGAAGAATATGGTAATCTACATCAACACGAAGATATGCTCTCTCCCATCCTTCTATGGATATTTTTTCCTTCAAAGGTTCATCAAATATTCCTGCATCCTTCTTAACTATATCAATAATCTTACCCTTCTCCTCATGCCATGTGATATGCAGATAATAGAAATTGTTCAAATCATAATATGCAGTAAGTCCTGCCATCTGCTGAAAGGTATCAGGCTTAAATTCTACTACTGTAGAGGCAGTATAACAAAAGGCCTGCTGACGCCTGGCTATAAAGCTCTGATGGAATCTTGAGCCTAGAGAAGCGCTTCCCTTTAATCTTAGAAATCCCGGTCTTTCTGTTAATGAGTGAAATTCTTCACCTAGAGGCATTCTAAGAGTTTGAAAATGAATATTTAGCTCTATATTATCAAAATTATCTATTACAGGCTCTTCTTCCCACCTTACTTCCTCTAAATCCGGTGCAGGCACATTTACAGTAGGATGGTTACCCCCTCCCTCAATATAAAGCCAATCATCCTCATGCCATACCATCTTAGCAAGTGCTGTTTCTCTACCAAGAATACAGCGGCCTCTATTTGGTAGAGGTCTTCCGCATAGATAAGCCAGATACCACTGACCATCCTGTGTTTCTACTAAGCTTCCATGCCCTGCTCTTTGAAGCTCAAGCTCGGGGCCTGTCCAGGAAGTAAGTATAGGATTCAGTGGATGTAGCTCATATGGACCTTCTAGAGTTCTTGAACGGGCAAATGTAACAGCATGCCTAAATGTAGTTCCACCTTCTGCTGTTATCAGGTAATAAAAACCGTTTCTTTTATATAGATGAGGTGCTTCTACAAGACTCAGATCTGTTCCCTTAAATATATTAGTTATAGTGCCTATCAACTCAGACTTCTCCGGTGAATATTCCTGAAGAACAATCCCGGCGAATTTATTCTTACCCATCCTATGATCCCAAATTTGATTAACTAACCATTTACGTCCATCCTCATCATGAAATAATGAAGGATCAAAGCCGCTACTATTAAGATATATAGGCTCAGACCAATCACCTGTAATATCCTTAGCGGTTACCAGGAAGTTATCAAGATCCCTAGGTCCAGCATAAGTCCATAATCTCACATTGGTATAAATCAGATAAAACACACCCTTATCGTAGGATAGACATGGTGCCCATACGCCCTCTGAAGACGAAGCACCTTTCATATCCAGCTGTGATACCCTATTAAGAGGTCTTGAAATCAATCTCCAATTTATAAGATCTCTAGAATGATGAATCTGCACTCCCGGGAACCATTCAAAGGTAGATGTGGCAATGTAATAATCATCTCCTACTCGAAGAATTGATGGATCCGGATTAAAACCTTTTAAAATGGGGTTTATTATGTTTTTCATTATTGTCCTCCTTAATTTTGGTACCAGGTACTGTGCCAGGCACTGCTTTTTTTTGTATTTTCAATCCATATATATATATGTTATCAGTATCCTAATCAAATTATTTGAGAACTCACAATTTTAATAATTGGCACCGATATTACTACAATCACTGATTTTTAATATTACTTGACTTATCAGCTTATTTATGAATTAATAGAAAACAAATCGACATTATTCTTTTTAAATAAATGATTTGAATCACATTATTTTTATATGATATACTTATAAT
>SHOH01000162.1 GCA_004294845.1 Anaerolineaceae bacterium | reverse complement strand
AAAAGAAGGGTGCTTATATATCCATAATGCACCCTTCTGTAACCTTTGAAACAGCCCGTTATGTTATAGAGCTTACATCATTCCCATTCCGCCGCCACCTGCTGGCATAACAGGTTCGTCGGACTTAATGTTAGCTACTACTGATTCGGTAGTTAACAATGTGGAAGCTATGCTTGTTGCGTTTTGCAGAGCACTTCTTGCAACCTTAGTAGGATCTAAGATGCCTGCAACAACCATATCTACATAGTCCTCGCTCAGAACATCATATCCGATTCCGGCTTTGCTGTCCTTAACCTTGCTGACTACAACTGAGCCCTCTAAGCCTGCATTTTGAACTATGCAATGCAGAGGAGATTCCAGAGATTTAAGAATTATGTTCGCACCGGTCCTTTCATCACCCTCTAGAGTGGAAGCTAATTTAGCAACCTCCTTAGCTGCATGGATGAACACAGATCCGCCGCCTGCTACAATGCCTTCCTCAACTGCTGCTCTTGTAGCTGCTAAAGCATCTTCCATACGAAGCTTGCTTTCCTTCATTTCTGTTTCGGTTGCAGCACCGACCTTAATTACAGCAACACCGCCTGAAAGCTTAGCAAGTCTTTCCTGTAATTTTTCTTTATCAAATTCAGATGTTGTCTCTTCAATCTGAGCCTTAATCTGATTAATTCTGGCTTCTATATCTGCCTTGTTGCCTTCACCGTCGACAACAATGGTATTTTCCTTCTGAACCTTAACTGATTTTGCACGGCCAAGCTGTTCCATGGTTGTTTCTTTAAGATCAAGTCCCAGCTCATCCGTAATTACAGTACCGCCTGTAAGAATGGCGATATCCTGAAGCATAGCCTTTCTTCTGTCACCATATCCCGGAGCTTTAACTGCAACACAGGTAAATGTTCCTCTTAATTTATTAAGAACGATTGTTGTAAGAGCTTCACCCTCAACATCCTCGGCAATTATAAGTAATCTTGCACCGGATTGCACAACCTGCTCTAGTAGAGGTAATATCTCCTGAATATTTGAAATCTTCTTATCGGTAATAAGAATATAAGGATCCTCAAGTACGGCTTCCATCTTATCCATATCAGTACACATATAAGCGGAGATATATCCGCGGTCAAACTGCATACCTTCTACAAGATCAAGCTCTGTCTTCATAGTCTTGGATTCTTCTACAGTAATAACGCCGTTATTGCTTACCTTTTCCATAGCGTCAGCTACCAGCTGTCCTACATTATCATCTCCTGCAGAAATTGCAGCTACTCTTGCGATTTGATCCTTGCCTGTTAACTTAGAACTCATATGAACGATTGAATCTACTGCTACTTCAGTTGCTTTCTTCATACCTTTTCTTAAAATAATGGGGTTAGCTCCTGCTGCCAGATTCTTCATACCCTCGCTAATCATTGCTTGAGCAAGAACAGTTGCGGTAGTAGTACCGTCACCGGCAACATCATTAGTCTTCGTAGCTACTTCCTTCAAAATTTGAGCACCCATGTTCTCAAAGGGATCATCAACTTCAATTTCCTTTGCTATAGTTACACCGTCATTGGTGATTAAAGGTGTTCCAAATGATTTATCTAATACAACATTTCTTCCCTTGGGACCTAATGTAACTCTTACGGTATCCGCCAGTTTATTAACGCCTGCTTCAAGAGCCTTACGTGCTTCAGCACCGTATTTAATTTCCTTTGCCATGTATATATCCTCCTTCTTAGTCTTCTACTACTGCTACTATGTCACTCTGCTTAACAATTATAAATTCTTCATCATCAAGCTTAACTTCAGTTCCGGCGTATTTAGAATAAATAACTCTATCGCCTACCTTAACCTGCATAGTAACTTCTTTACCGTCAACCATGCCACCGGGTCCTACTGCAATAACCTCTGCTTGTTGTGGCTTTTCCTTTGCCTGGCCTGGTAAAACAATACCTGATTTAGTTGTCTCTTCTGCAACCAACTGCCTTAAAACCACCTTATCTCCTAATGGTATCAGCTTCATTTAATATTCCTCCTTAATATCCAATTTTTGATAATTATTAGCACTCTTATTGATTGAGTGCTAATCGATTAATAATATATTAGTAAATTTACCTTAAATATGCAACTTCTCTTCTATCAAAATACTAGTGCATTCCGTTTGTTATCTTTTATTATCTCTCTCAATCTCATTTTATCTCATCTTTTCACTTTAGAGCCATAATTTCTTTCCTATGGGCGGAAAAAAAGCTATTACCCTATGGTAATAACTCTTCTTATTTCTTCTATATACTACAATATAATATACTATTCATAATATATTATATTGTTAGTATATTCCGAATCAGAAACTGTATACCAAAATACTACCAATATTACAGCTAGAAATCACTTAGCTTATATAATGCTGTTGGTCTTGTTAATTGTTCTTGGTAATGCGTCCTTGGAGTTTTTCCATGGTTCATCGGCATAGCGATAATCGAATTTATCTATGAACCAATCCAAATCATCTCTTACCCTCTTCATATTATCAAGATACAGTGAATCTAGTTCTTTGATGAAATCCTTAAGCGGCTCACCGCTTATATGCTTGGCTGCCTGCTTAGAAAGTAAACTATAATGACGGTTACAAAAGCCCTTACATGCTCTAAACTTTTTCCTAAATGACTCTTCCTGGCGATACAAATAAAATATGGTTGCAATATATCGCATAAAGGTCCGATCAATCATCTCACATATATAGCATGAACCATCTAGCCCCTCTATATAGGATACAAGATCTGAACTCTCACTCTGTTTTTTAAATAAAGAAGGTTTCTCTATCCTTGCATTTCTACTTGATAGCTTTTCGACATCTTTAATTACTCTATCTAAATGACTTTTTAGAATTAATGATAAACCAAGGCGATTTTGATTCTTGTATAGAAGCTCAATATGCTTATCACAAAAGCCAAGTCTGGATGTTTCACCACGAACATCATCCTCCATGTAACTGGGTCCCATGGTGAAATCTATAGCTTTAGTTTCCAGTTCTTTTCTCATATTACAAACCGGACATTCTCCGTCAATATCAAACGCTTCATTTACAGGTATGGTATGTAGCTTTTCCTTCAATTTCTTCCCTCTTTTATTAGTTCTTTGATTTCTCGTGCCTTATCCTTGATTCTTTCATTAGCATCCCTGGATATAAGAATCCTTGATATCCATCTGGAGGATTCATCTATCTTACCGACTTTTCTGGCTAGCTCTGCCACAAGTAAAGCGATGGTGCTCTCATCCATTCCGCACATAGGAAATGTTTCTGTCATATATGCCTCAGAAAATCCTTCATAGGCATTTGATATAAACTCCATCTCCTCTTTTTTTAACTGTACTATAACCTTCTTGTAATCGGGAGTGTCTTGTGCTAGTGTCTCCATCTTTCCCCTTATTACCCATGCTGTCTTCAAGCAAGTATAAGCCCTCTCAGAGGTCTTTGCCTTCTTTACAATAGAGTTTACCAATGCCATTTTGTGTCTTGCAATAGCATCATCATAACTATATATACTACCGCTTTCTTCAACAGGCTTGAAGTTAGCTGATATACTTTTTTTAATCCATTCAGACTGAGTATAGGTAACATACTTAAAAAACCTAGTTAGTGAAGCATAACCGCATTTAGGGCACAGAACAGCATCATATTTTAATGGATCTGCTTGATGATATCTAGGTCTCAAATCACTATCTAGACTATGTAGCTTTACTCTGCCTGTCTTGACACTTTTTGACTTAAATTCCGAATCACAGACCGGGCAGGAATATGTCTTATCAAATATAATATCTTCTTCTGAAAAGGCGTTCTGTGATTTTGCCTTATTATCCTTGGCTTCTTCCTTTTCCTTATCATCATATATATTGATATTTGATAGATTGTTTAGCCCGAATTCTTCCAATCCTGAAAATAAATTATCCATGAGTATACCTCCAATTCAAGTTTCTTTTGTATTGTTTATATAAAGTCTGCTTTATGGATTACCCATCACAGAATATATGACTCATATAATATGATAGCACATTATAGGTTAAGATTAAAGAAAAAAATAAAAAAGCTCTACTATAGACGATATATGAACTGACTCCCAAAGGTTAGGTTTGTAAGTCTAACTTTTGGGAGTCAGTTCACATTGCACAGCTCTTAGTATATATGTATATTATTTGGTTCGATAAAAAATATGATCACCGATAATTCTATAATCACTATATTTTTTCTTTATTTGTGATGCACCACTATTATTCATTCTAAAACACAGATAATTACCTATATTGTTTTCCCCGTTTAAAGCTGCTTTTGCAGCTTTAATAGCCTTTTGCATGGCTTTTTTCTCAGCCTCGGGATTTTTTCCTGTGAATTTGCCTGTGTCATAAGCCTCTAAGGCTTTGTCTAGTAAGCTTTTTCCTGTTTTCTTACTCTTTATCGTTACTGAAAACTGCACTGCCCACTGCTTGTCATATATAACTTCCTCTATGGTATCCACATGATGATAGGCATTGTTTCTTACTCTATTTAAAACAACATTGGCTACTGCAAGCATTCCTTTATAGGATTGGTTTCCTGCCTCAGTATAGACAAGACATGAAAGAAGTCTTAACTCTTTCTCAGTATAGGATGGCTTCTTAGCCTTAGCCTCATCTACCTTTTTCTCCTCTAGTTCGTCCTCTAATATTTCATCACTATCAATGATTTCAGGCTCAACAGGTTCCTTCTCAATATAATAAACCTGTCCCTGTTCGTCCACATAAATCTCATAAAGCTCTGGGTCATATAAATCCTCTGTATCAGAGTCATAACCTTCTAGTTCAGTATTATCTTCATTCTCATTATTACCTTGGTCCCCAATATTAACTATGTCGCCGGCTTCTTCAATAACATCTGCGTTATCAAGCTCTGTTGCATATGCCACATGACTAAAACTTAATGTAATAAATAATGCTGCAGCTAAAGTAATGAACAGCTTCTTTATAGTATTCATACCTATCTCCTTAGAACATCAAAATGTTACAGATTTGGTAAATTCATAACATTTTGTTAATATTTACTTAATAATTATATCATATATTATTAAAAAAGCAAGC
>SHOH01000319.1 GCA_004294845.1 Anaerolineaceae bacterium | reverse complement strand
AATGCTCCATTACTCCTCCATAATAATATGGACCAGTATACTTCCTTTTAAGCCACACTTTAATGCTCCCGCTCTGATAATCATCATCCCAAAAAACATCTTCTTCAGCTTCGCTTGGAGGTTGAAATAAAACGCCAACTAGATCTGCCCACCCCCTTACTCTACCACCAGTAACCTTCTGATAAATCTCATCTGGTAAAATAAATTTGCGTAGATGTGAATTCTGCCAACCAAATAGCCTTTGTATTGCATAATGAAGATTATGCAGCATCATATCAGATGGTATCAGTATATCACGGGTAATAGAATTGCCTGTTGATGATTCTCCGTATCTACGCAACATTCTTTTTTGATATTCTGTCAAGTCATCATCGATTAGCTCTAAATGTAGCCGTATTGGCGTAAACTCATCTTTTTTCATCTTCGACTTATTTTCCATTGTCTTCTCCGTTTTTGTATTATCTGTATTATTTATTATTTTTTGTTGCTTTTTTATAGAGACTTTCTCTCTAACAAAATTCTTCTTTGCCATATTAATTCTATGTCTATAGAGCCTACTTTTATTTGAGTCGACGGTCTGCTCAGGACTATCATAGATTGTCTTTTCATATGGTAAATAGGCGTTAACTCTATTACTAGTTGTATTCAATTCTCTCGCTATTTCAGTTATGCTTTTTCCTTCTTTACGCCTCTTAGCTACCTTAATACTAAAGTCAGTTTCGTATTCTCCTATGGTGATTAATATTTTTCTTACCTTTGCATATGCGATGCCTAATTCATCTGCTGCCCTTTGTAAAGAACCTAGCCTCTTATATGACTCTGATACCTTTCTCATATATTCGTCTGTTGATTCGAACATTCAATACACCTCATGATTTTATACAATTTGATTTGAATATTTGTATAGTGTTAATACACAAATCTTACCATGCATTAATTGAAGTGTCAATACACACCAAGAGATAAATTTACAGCTTGCATCCACCTCAGATGCAAGCTGT
>SHOH01000027.1:21353-28829 GCA_004294845.1 Anaerolineaceae bacterium | reverse complement strand
GAATTTTCAGGGTTGTTTCACTGTTCAATTATCAAGGTGCTATTGTCGCTAACTGCTTTAGACCTTAGGCTAAAAAGCCTTGTTTATAACGCTTTTTTAACCTTTGCTTAACGCGTCAGCAAAAATAATAATATCATACGAATATTCCTTTGTCAACAACTTTCTATCTAAATTTTCTTAATTTTTTGAAAAAAGACTACAACATTTAATCCCAACTGGAAAAATCATCAAGATTTTTATTGTTTTTCTCAAAATATGGTCTTTTAATTGTCTGACAAATAAATATTTATTTAATATTATTTATATAGAAGGAATTTATATAACGATAAAAAAAGAATGCCCGACAATCGGACATTCTATTCTATAATGAAAAGTTAAAAACTTTGTTTTATTTATAGGTTAATATAATTTTATATTATTCTAATCCCTTCATGAGTGCTTCAACTATCTCCGGATGCTGCCATTCTAATTTTCTTCTGTCAAGCAATCCAAATAATTCTCCGCTTCCAACAAAAGCACCATTGTCCCACCAGATACATGGAATTCCTTTTTCAGTCGCTTTCTGTATATAATATTCTGACCAGGATACTCTTGCCTCAAGATTATCCTTATCCATCGCTCCAAATTCTCCAAGGATAACGGGTTGCCCTTTAATTACAAATGAATCATATAAATTCCTCATCAAATTATCAATATCTCTTGTATCATTTGCGTTTTCAGTATTCCATTCGGTAGTTCCGCTTTTGTTTAAAGCAAAATGATAAGGCGTATATGCATGTATTGATACAATAACCTTGTCATCATTCGGCACGACAAAGTCCTTCCATATCTTAGGATCAGAGGAAGCCGCATAGGTGGGAATCATTAAATGGCGATATGGATTGTTGCCCTCGGAGTTTCTTATGGTTTCTACAAATGAAAGATTCAACTGATTTATTACATCCCTGGCTTCAGCATTTCCTCCATTCCATTCTTGGGGAGTGTCCTTCATCCTAGGTTCATTCATCCCTTCAAATATAAGATGCTCATCATAATCCTTAAACCGCTCGGCTATCTGTGTCCAGACCTTAGTGAGTATAAACTCGGCTTTCTCCAAGTTATCATATGAAGGAAAATGCCACTCCTCGTGATGCATGTTTAGTATTACATACAATTCATTATCGATGGCATAATCCACAACCTCATTAACTCTGTCAAGCCATACGGTATGTATAGTATACTCCGGTTCAGGACCAAGGTGATTCCCCCAGGAAACAGGTATCCTAATAACATTAAATCCTGCTTCCTTAACAGTTATAATCATTTCTTCCTTGGTTGCCGGGTTTCCCCATGACATTTCTGTGTTTAATAAAGCCCCTCCTCCGGTTGCATCAAGAGTGTTTCCTAGGTTCCAGCCTATTTTGAGCTCCTTAACCAACTCAACAGATGATATATCTCGAATAGTTAGCGGACTTGATTCAGGCTTTACTTCGGATTCATTTTCTTTGTCCTTTATAAAAGATTCTTCACTTAAATCTGATTCATTATTTATTGTATCCTTTACAGACGATATTTCTCTATCCCTTACTCTGTTTTGCTCATTTTCGCATGATGTAAAGACAAATATCATTAGAAAACCTATGACTATTAAAAGAATAGGACCTTTTATTTGTTTCATCTCTTCCTCCATATAATAACTCTATATAATAAATTATTTATTCTCTTACTCATTATCGCACTTTCTATATGAAAATAAAAGAAAAAAATACCACTTTGTCACAGATACGAATAATGTATCAATCATAACAGAGTGGTGGTCTATTAATCTTGAAAAGGATATAAATTTGTTATACAATGTGGAAGAATGTTGGAAAATTGTTCAAAATTAATTAAACTTATTGAATAGGGGTGTATATGTGCTTGAAGTTTTGTTTGTGTATTTTGTTTCATTGATTGCAGGATTTGCATTTGGTGTATTCAGACGGGTTAGTAATCAAAAAAGAACAGAGGGTGTAATTGTTGACCTTAGACAGAAACACAGAAATCAATCCGGAAGAACCACCTATACTGGCATTGTAAAATATGAAGTTAATGGAAGGCAGTACCAGGTAGAAACAGCTTTTCAATCATCATCCTATCGCAGAGGAAAAAAAGTTGTCGTTTATTTTAATGAGGATGATCCAAGCGATAGTTTTGTAAGAGCAGCTGTGATAGTATACTTGTTTACTTATTTCTTAATATTATTAGGAACAATAATGCTTCTAAATGAGGCCATTATATATTTTAGCAGGGGGTAGCATTAATGAAAAGGCTTTTTTCCATACTACTTTGTATACTTTTATTTATTACCGGAGCGTTTGGTTCATTTACAGGTAGCTACATGTTGTTTAGTACTCCTGAAACATCATTTGATTCATCATATTTAATGAAATTTGATGATGAAAATAGCTCATATTATTTACAAAAGGCACCACAGGACATCTCTTTTTTTATTGAGAGCGATAGTAATGAATATCATTCATTGTTTACAATAACGGACTTCGAGGGCTCCGAGATATCTTGTCCTATCGAAAGAAGCGGTACTAATCAATTTAGAGTATTATCTCCTACTACAGGTTATAGCCCAGGAAAACAGTATACTCTCACATTACATAATGATGCGACATTTTCCGGAAGTGAATTAAAAGATGTTAAGGAACTTGTATTTAGCATTGAAAAAGAAGCTATCGAAACTTATACATACCACGATGAGGTAAAAAATTTAAGTAAAGTCGAGATGCAAGTTTATGATGAGGATATAGTTAAGGTTGAAGATATTTCTTTGCAAATAGGAGATATCTTTATTAATGAATCGGGACATGAAGCATATAAGGTAGTTGATATTTTGGAGGATGGCAGTCTTAAGGTTGAAACTCCGGCATATGATGAGATTTTCTCTGATTTGCAGATGTATGGCGAATATACTTGGGACGTAGATCAAATTGAATGGAATGACGATTTAGAGAATGAAATAATTGAAAACATTCGTAACAGCAACTTCTTCGATTCCTTAATAATGGTTGCTTATGCTGCTGATGATGAGCCAAAGAAAGTCGCTGGTGTTTCAGTTGATTACACAAAAAACAAGGAAGATAATACTATAGAGTTAGAAATCGAAATAAACTTAGCCCCCGGTAGCAAGGGACTATTTGGTATAAGTAAGCTCAAGAATCAAGAAGTAACTATAACCTTAGAAACTGCAGTTGGATTCAAAATTAATGCAAATGTTGATGGACCTGTTTGGAATCCATCCTTTGATATATCGGCAACAGAGTCAAATGAATTTTCTTGGACAGTTGGTTTTGGATTCTATTCAGAAGATATTATTGATCGTGATATAGATCCCAACCAATTTATAAATAATCTCTCTAAATATCAAAATATTGTTGGTGATTTGACAAAAAAGCTGGCTAGCATAACAAAAGATAAAGAGTCCGGAGAGATAAAGCTGTGTAATTGGACTATGCCTATACCAGCAATACCTCTTCTTTCATTTGAAGCTGAGGTCGTGTTGTTTGCAGAGCTTGAGGTAGCAGCAGATTTAACCTTAGGAGGTCACAGTTCAACCAGATATACTTCGGGAATTCATTTTAAAGATTATAAATTTCGTACATACTCCGATGAATATAAGACTAAATCAAAACCTACCCTTTCACTTATAGGAAATGCTGATTTTAAAATGGGAGTTAAACTAAAAATTGGCTTTAAAGTAATCAGTAAAAAAGTAGCTTATGTAGGAATCGATCCTCAAGCCGGTGTATATGCAGAGCTTTTCCTCACTTATCCTTTACTAAAGCCTGAAGAAATGTCAAATGCCGGCTCAATATTGGGATTATATGGATATTTTGAAAAGGGTATCTACTTTAGTGCAGACATTAAGGCTTGGGTTAACCTTGTTTTTGATAAACTAGAATTTGATTATAAATTAATTGAAAAGAAAGCTCCAATAATAACTTTAGGGAATGATAAAATTGCTATTCAAATATCATCCAGTCGAAATAATATTAGGGCTTTAAACAATTCCTTCACTGCACCAAATATTATATTTGAGTATTATGATGTTACAAAAGGTCGTATTTCCACTGAAGTCTTAAAAACAGAGGATGTTAAATTTACTGTAAATAATAATGAGTTGGAGAAAAACGGTAAAGAGATTAAGTTACCTGTTGGAGAGGGTACAAGCTTTTATGTTACAGCTTCTTATAAGAACCAAGGAGACAATAAGACCTACAGTACATTATTCAAAGTTATTGTATCCGGCAGCGAGATTGAAGGACGTGTTTCCGAATATACCAGTGGTACAAATTATAATCCTATACCCAACGCAACTGTCAGATTATTCAGTGCTAATGATACGAGTAATGCCTTGTCATCTACTGTAACTGACACCGAGGGGAAATTCTTATTTAATGTTGGAGAAGGAAAATACATCTTAAAAATAACCGCAGCCGGTTATAAGGAATTAACTTCGGTACAAGAGATTTCCAAAAATGAAACAAAATTTACTGAGCATATTCTTCTTGTAGACAATGCTCAAATAGGAAATGGTATGGCAGGTGGATACATAAACAATGCTATAGATGGTCGTAATCTTGAAGGAGTAGAATTACGTCTTCGTGAGAATTGGAATAATCGAACCGGCGAATATTATTTAGATTACAATATTCGCACTGATTCAAATGGACAGTATCGTATTGAAAACATACCTGTTGGCTATTATACAATAGAAGCTTTTAAGGATGATTTTTACACAGATTATTGCAATATTATTGTTCACTCTACCGATCCTCAGCTTAATCAGAATTTTACTATCTCTCCTATTCTTCCTGAGAATCAGTTACGTATTGTTCTACGCTGGGGTGAAACCCCTAGGGATCTCGATTCCCATCTAATTGGGAATAAGCCTGACGGTAATGGTTTTAATGTGTTTTATTCAAATATGCGTTATGTTTGGAATGATAAAGAAATGGCATATCTTGATGTTGATGACACAACTAGCTATGGACCTGAGACTATAACTATTTTTGAGCCTATTAACGGTTGGGTCTACGCTGTTCATGATTTTAGTAACAGAAGCAACACCGATTCAGAGAATATGAGCTATTCAGGTGCATATGTTACGGTATTTACCGGAGGAAAACAAGTTGCCACCTTTAATATACCTGTTGGTGAAGTAGGCACATATTGGACAGTATTTGAATATGTCGATGGTCAAATTCGTCCTATAAATGTCGTTAACAATATCGCACCAACACCATAAGGAGAGGGGGTATTAATATGATTTGTACAGCTTGTGGCAAAGAAATTGATAAAGAAAAACGGTTCTGTGGATATTGTGGAATGTCGGTTGAAAATCCAGCAGCACAAGAAGCAGAAGTCACGACCGAACAGTTACAGAAAAAACATAAGATCAGAGGAAAAAAAGTTCTACTTGTAGCCATTGTTTATTTTGTTATAATAGTCGCTCTATTTAGCTATTTCTATATTTCATTACGGGGTTGGGGGGGTGTTCCATTAATAAATAAATTACATTTCTAGTCCTTTATAAAGGCATGATAAGGAGGAAGGCTTTGATTTGCGAAAAATGTAAAAACGAAATACCTGAAAACATAAAGTTTTGTGGTTATTGCGGTCATAACCATGAAGACTCCGTACAGGAACATGAAACAAAAACAGAAGATTCAAAGAGTAGTAGAAAGCTAAAGAAACAAAAAAAGCGTACGGGTATTTTCATGTTCATACTTAGTTTTTCCCTTTTTATGGGTATAGTAGGTGGTATGTGTGGTGCTTATTATGTAGTAAAACATGGGTGGGAAGTAGTTCCGTTCGCTGAGAGGTTAACATTCATACCTTTTGTTAAGCTTAAAGAGGAGAAAATGGAAATCTATACAGTCCCGATAGACGATTTAATAGAAATCGTGGATGACAAGGAAAGTAGTTTAGAAAATTAATTATAAAAAATACAAAAGGGGGACTAATTATGTCAAACCAAATAAATTGCCAAAATTGCAAAGCCGTATTAGAAGAAGGTGCTATATTTTGCCCGGCGTGTGGAACAAAAAAAGAAATTATTACTCCAGCTAAGAAGACGGTGTTCTGTACATCGTGCGGAGCTCAAGCAGGCGCAGAGTTAGCATTTTGCCAAGAATGTGGTAAACCTCTCGCTGAAAATGAAATAGCTACTTCGTCTAATTTCGGAAATGAATTAAAAAAGAAAGCAGGTAAAATTAATGAAATATTTAAGAAACCGCTTTTCATCGCTATTCCTGCTGCTGTCATTGTTTTAATAATTATTATAGCCTTTGTAATGAAAATGAAACCCTCCAGCAGTTCACATCTGATATATGCAAAAGATAAGGAATTACAATTTAGTCATTTGTCAAATCAGAAAACTTTTGAATTGACTGATAGACTAACTGAAGGCTCCGGATATTTTGACGCTGATGATTTTATGGGATTATCTAATTATATATATATCAGTGATGATGAGAGATACATATATTATCCGGATCGTTATGATGGCAACGAAGTAACTTATTATTGGCGTGATTTAAAAGCTGATAATAGTAAAAGTGACTCTAATGTTAAAATCGATAGTGAAATCCGTTCATATCCATCCTTATCGGCAGATGGAAGCAAGTTTTTTTATATCAAAGGAAATGATAATAGACTTTATGTTTTTGATCGCAAATCCGATGAGAAAATAAAGCTCGATGATGAGGTTAGCAGCTTCTACGTTAACGATTCAGGTGATTACGTTATTTACAACAAATATATTGATGATGAATATTCAATTTATGAGATGTCCATGAAGGGTACCTCCGGTGAAAAAAACAAATTAGATTCCGATTCAAGAATCCGAGCTGCATTTCCGAATGAAAAAAAGGTCTTTTACATAAAGGATGCTTCATTATACCTAATAGAGTCCGGTCAGAACAAGACAAAAATAAGCTCAGATATTGACAGTGTTATATCAATAGTTGACAAAAACTCTGTTTATTATATAAAGAAAGAAGAGGTTGTAAATAAGCTTTCTAATTATATAAATGACGATATGATTGCAGAGGATAGAGATATAAGTGATGTGCTTCCAAGTCCGTCTTATACAGAAGAGCCTTTATATCCATCAGAATCTAATTATACCGTAGAAACATGGGTAGATTCAATTTGGGGATATAATAGGCATCCGGAAACTAATGAATGGGGCTATTGGGATTATACTGTAGATGAGGAGGCCTATAGAGCTGCTATTGAAGAGTATGAAAGTAAACACTCTGCTTGGGAAGCTGAATTTGATAGATTTAATGCCGCATATGAAGAGGCCTATCAAAAACTACGTGGAAAAGAATATAGAGACGAACTAAGAAATGCTTTCGATAGTGAAGAAAATGCTATATCATATAGTGAGTATTCATTATATTACTGGAGTAAGGGTTCCGAGACTCTTGTGGCTTCGGA
>SHOH01000027.1:15794-21253 GCA_004294845.1 Anaerolineaceae bacterium | reverse complement strand
GTGAGTATTCATTATATTACTGGAGTAAGGGTTCCGAGACTCTTGTGGCTTCGGACGTGGGCAATTATCAGCTCTCGACATCTTCGATTGTAAGTGCTGTGGTATATCAGAAAAACAATATGTCATCTATAAATACTCAGAAATTATCTGAGATAATTACAAGTGATGATAATTATTACTCCGTGTATGACTATATTTATGACCTTCAGGAAAAAATAAGAGCATCTAGAAATTTATCAGATGATATATATTTAGCACTAGGGGAAAAGGAAACAACTATTGATTGCATCAACGCAAGGAATTGGTCAATAAATAAAGCTGGTTCCATATACTTTTTGGATGATTACAATGATGAGAAGGGCTATGGGACTTTAATGTTTGCAGCAATTAAAAATGGATCCCTTGAAAAACCCGTAAAGATTGATGATGATGTAATGGGCTATCAGTTTGGAAATGAAAACGAAAATATCTTTTATTTCAAGGATATAAAAAATAGTTCCGGAGACGTATATATGAATAATAAGCTTGTTGCGTCTGATGTATATATAAGCAGCTTATATAATTATAAGGATACCGATAAACTTCTATATTATATTGATTATAGCGATAAGAGTCAAAGTGGTACCTTATGCTTGTATGATGGAAAAGTAGAAACAAAAATTGCAGATGATGTAAGCTATTTTTCACCGATAAATGATAAGAACATAGCTTATCTGATGGATTATAGATTTGATCGGGAAAAGGGTGATCTAATGCTATATAACGGCAAGAAGAAACCCACTCCTATTGATACAGATGTAACAGCATTGCTATGGAACCCTAAAATGATATGGGGATCCTATTGGTATTATTTCTATTAGACTAATCTAAATAATATAATATTATCAAAAGGGGAATCATTATGATTCCCCTTTTGATTTGGACGGAGAAAGAGGGATTTGAACCCTCGCGCCGGTTGCCCGACCTACACCCTTAGCAGGGGCGCCTCTTCAGCCTCTTGAGTATTTCTCCTCTTCTGAAATTAAAAGATTTATTAAATTATCTTACTAGCTGAAACAAAACTCAGTATAACAAAAGCACTTTCTTTTGTCAACTGCTTTGAGACCTTTATTCATACAAATTCTTGCCTTTTGAATCAATGGCTACAATAACTGGAAACTTTTCTACATACAATTCATGAATTGCTTCGGTTCCAAGCTCATCATATGCAATTACCCTTGATTCTTTTATACATTTTGAAAGTAGCGCTCCAGCCCCTCCGGTAGCGGCAAAATATACAGCCTTATTCTTTATCATGGAGGCTATTACCTCACTGCCTCTTGTACCCTTTCCAACCATACCCGATAGTCCCAAGTCCAATAGTTCTGGTGTATACCTATCCATACGGCTTGAGGTTGTTGGACCTGCTGAGCCAATGATTTGCCCGTTTCTTGCAGGTGAGGGTCCCATATAATAGATAATATTATCTTTTATAGAAAAGGGCAGATCCTTTCCTGATATTAATTCTTCAAACATCCTTTTATGGGCTGCATCTCTTGCGGAATATATTATGCCCGTAATATAGACATAATCTCCGGCTTCTAAATTTATTACTTTATCCTTTGTTAAGGGAGTATTAATATGTTTTTCCACACTTATCCTCATCGTTTATATAAGATTCTTAAAGCATTCTTGTAACATGTCGATTCACATGACAACCAATATTTATAGCGACCGGAAGCCCTGCTATATGTGTCGGATAGGTCTCGATATTAACACCTAGTGCAGTAGTTTTTCCCCCAAGACCTGCCGGACCTATTCCCATATCATTAATGGCTGATAGTAGCTCCTCTTCTAGTTTTCTTATATGGGGCTTGTCTGAACGAATACTAATATCTCTGGTTAATGCGCGTTTTGCAAGTAGTGCGCATTTTTCAAAGCTACCTCCTATGCCAATACCCACTATTATGGGTGGACATGCATTAGGCCCTGCCAGCTTTACTGTTTCCAAAACTACTTCTTTTATTCCTTCTGCTTCATCTGATGGCTTTAGCATATAGATTCGGCTCATATTCTCACTTCCAAAGCCCTTAGGTGCAATCGTTATCTCCAACTGATTCCCAGCTACTATTTGATAATGAATAATTCCCGGTGTATTGTCTTTTGTATTCTCTCGTAATAAGGGGTCGGATACTAAAGATTTTCTTAAATATCCTTCCTGATAGCCCCTACGAATTCCTTCATTTATAGAATCCTCTAGGGAGCCTCCCTCTATATGAACATCCTGTCCTATCGTTACAAACACAATTGCCATTCCGGTATCCTGGCATATAGGTATTGACTCATTTTCGGCTATATCAAGGTTCTCGAGGAGTTGACCAAGGACACGCTTTCCAAGAGGGGAAGTCTCCTTGTCAAAAGCCTCTCTAATACCGACATCTACATCAGAAGCCAACTTATAGTTGGCTTCGATGCACATATCCTTAATATTTCTTATTATCTCTTCGATGCTTATACTACGCATACTATATATTCACCCTATATCCTCTTTAATCCTGCTACTGCCTTATGAATCGTAATCTTCACCATCATCCTCTTCTAATTCTGCGTCATCTTCTTCAAACTCTGCGTCATCTTCTTCTGGTTCATCCTCATCATAATCATCTTCAAACTCTTCATCATCAGATACTACAGCGTCCTCTTGTAATTCCTTTTCCAGATTCTTAATGACTTCATCATCGGAGGTGGTTTTACTTTCTTCTCTTACCTTTGCTACGCTTGCAACAAATACATTTTTATCATCCAGATTAATAAGCTTAACGCCTGAGGTTACTCTTCCTAGTTCGGAAATATCATTAGCCAATATACGGATTACAATTCCCTCTGTTGTAATGAGCATAACTTCATTGTCTTCATTTACTGCCTTTACTCCTACAACCTTACCTGTCTTTTGAGTAATCTTATAGCATTTGACACCTTTACCTCCGCGATACTGAATATTAAACTCATCAAGCACTGTCCTTTTACCCATACCCTTGGCTGATACAAAAAGTAAATAATCACCTTGGGTGTCTAGCTGCATTCCAATAATCTCATCATCTCCGGTTAAGGACATTCCGTTAACACCCATAGAGGCTCTTCCTGTGGATCTTACGTCCTGTTCATTAAAACGAATACACATACCGTTTTGTGTAACTAAGAATATATTCTTATTACCGTTCGTAATCTTTACTTCTATCAGCTCGTCATCCTCACGAAGATTAATAGCAATGAGTCCGGACTTTCTGATATTTGCAAATTCTTTAAATATAGTCTTTTTAACTATACCCTTTTTAGTTGCCATGAATACGTAACGGTCTTCCACATATTTCTTAATTGGAATTATCGCAGTTATTCTTTCCTCGGGCATGAGCTGCAATAGATTAATTATTGCTGTTCCCCTTGCTGTCCTACTGGCTTCAGGTATTTCATATGCCTTAAGACGGTATACTCTACCCATATTGGTAAAGAACATTATATAATGATGATTCTTGGTCATAAATAAATCCTCGATGAAATCCTCATCAATAGTGTGCATTCCTTTTATTCCTTTACCGCCGCGATGCTGACTCCTAAAATTATCCACTGTCATTCTCTTAATATACCCTAGCTTTGTCATAGCGATAACTGTGGTATCATTTGGAATTAAATCTTCCATGGATATATCAAATTCATCAAAACCAATCTTTGTTCTACGGTCATCTCCGTATTTATCGCGAATAAGAATGATTTCCTCTCTAATAACTCCCAAAAGCTTGTTTTCGTCTGCCAATATGGCCTTAAATTCTGCTATCTTTGCCTGTAGCTCTGCAAATTCTGCCTCAAGCCTTTCTCTTTCAAGGCCTGTCAGCGCACGAAGTCTCATATCGATAATAGCCTGAGCTTGCGCATCAGATAAGCCAAAGCGTTCTATTAATCTTTCCTTGGCAATATTACCATTCTGGGATCCACGTATTATTCGGATCACCTCGTCTATGTGATCCAGAGCAATTAATAAGCCTTCTAATATGTGAGCTCTTTCTTCGGCTTTATTTAAATCGTATTTTGTTCGCCTTGTAACTACTTCCTTCTGATGCTCTATATAATAATTCAACATCTGAAGTATGTTAAGTATTCTAGGTTCATTATTAACCAAAGCAAGCATAATAACTCCAAAGGTGTCCTGGAGCTGGGTATGCTTATATAGTTTATTTAACATGACATTGGCATTCACGTCTCTTCGAAGCTCAATGACAATTCTCATACCATTTCTGTCAGATTCATCCCTAAGCTCTGTAATGCCATCTATTTTCTTATCCTTAACAAGATCAGCTATTTTTTCAATTAATCTTGCCTTGTTAACCATATAAGGAAGCTCTGAAACGATAATTCTAGGCTTACCGTTAGATAAGGTTTCTATCTCTGTGACAGCCCTTACTCTAATTTTTCCTCTTCCGGTTCTATATGCTTCTTCAATTCCTGATACTCCTACTATCTCCGCTCCGGTAGGAAAATCTGGGCCCTTGATAATTTCTAGTATCTCTTCTATCTCGGTTTCTCTGTCCTCTTCTATCTGGTTATCAATTATTTTAAGGACACCATCGATAACCTCTCTTAGGTTATGGGGAGGTATATTGGTTGCCATACCGACAGCAATACCTGATGTTCCGTTAACCAAAAGATTTGGAAATCTGGAGGGTAATACAACCGGCTCTCTCTCTGACTCATCAAAGTTTGGATTAAAATCCACTGTGTCTTTATTGATATCAGAAAGCATCTCGGTGGATATTTTACTTAATCTGGCTTCGGTATAACGCATAGCCGCAGCACCGTCTCCGTCAACTGAACCAAAGTTACCGTGTCCATCGATTAGAGGGTAGCGGGTTGAGAAATCCTGTGCCAGCTTAACTAAAGCATCATAAATGGAGCTGTCACCATGGGGATGATATTTACCCATGGTATCACCGACAATACGTGCACATTTGCGGTGAGGCTTATCCGGTCCATTGTTTAATTCAATCATTGCATATAGAATTCTTCTTTGTACCGGCTTTAGGCCGTCCCTTACATCGGGAAGTGCACGAGAAGCGATGACAGACATGGCATAATCTATATAAGATGTTTCCATAGTCTTCTTCAAATCCACATCCTGCACTTTGTCGAAGATATATTCGTCCATTGTTTTTCCTCCGTTTTCAATATCTTATCTTGCGTTTTAAAGCTATTATATTAGCGGATTATCCGCACGAAAATCGTAGATTTTCGCTAAAGGTTCAGCGTAGCTGAACCGATGCGCTTATCCATAGAAATTATCTCGATTTATTGTGACACAAGAAATTGTCACATAAATCGTGCTAATTTCCATGGACTAATCCGCTCATTCCAAAGGTTCAACTTGTTGAACCTTTTTATATATCCAAATTCCTTACATATTTAGCGTTTTCTTCAATGAATTCTCTTCT
>SHOH01000027.1:12331-15694 GCA_004294845.1 Anaerolineaceae bacterium | reverse complement strand
TTTATATATCCAAATTCCTTACATATTTAGCGTTTTCTTCAATGAATTCTCTTCTGGGTTCTACTTTGTCACCCATAAGGGTTGTAAATGTAAGGTCTATTTCCGAGGATTCTTCCTCGTCTATTGTTACCCTTAGCAAAATTCTCTTTTCCGGATCCATTGTAGTATCCCAGAGCTGATCTGCATTCATTTCCCCAAGACCTTTGTATCTTTGAATTTTACTGCCATCTCGACCAATTTCGTTAAGAAATTCGTTTAATTCATCATCACTATATGCATAACGAACGTTTTTATTCTTTTCGATTTTGTAAAGAGGTGGTTGAGCCATATATACATAGCCCTGCTTTATTAATTCCGGCATGAACCTATAGAAAAACGTCAATAATAAGGTGGCTATGTGTGCTCCGTCCACATCGGCATCAGTCATAATGATAATCTTATGATAGCGTAGTTTAGTTATATCAAAGTCCTCTGAGATTCCGCAACCAAAAGCAGTTATCATGGCTCTTATCTCATTGTTTGATAATATTCTGTCTAATCTGGCTTTTTCTACATTTAGAATTTTACCTCTCAAGGGTAAAATAGCTTGATTTGCTCTTGACCTGGCTGTCTTTGCAGAGCCTCCGGCAGAGTCACCCTCAACAATATAAATTTCACATTTAGTCGGATCCTTTTCAGAACAATCTGCCAGCTTTCCAGGAAGACCGGAACCTTCTAGTGCCGTCTTTCTCCTTGTAAGCTCACGAGCTTTTCTTGCTGCATCTCTGGCTCTTTGTGCAAGAACAGACTTTTCACAAATTGTCTTTGCTATGGTTGGATTTTGCTCCAAATAATAGGTAAGCTGTTCACTTACTATACTATCAACCGCACCTCTGGCCTCACTGTTGCCAAGCTTTTGCTTTGTCTGACCTTCAAACTGCGGATCCGGAAGTTTAATACTTATAATTGCAGTTAGCCCTTCTCTAATATCCTCTCCGGATAAATTTGGCTCACTGTCCTTTAAAATCTTCTGTGTTCTGGCATAGTCATTAAATGTTTTTGTAAGTGCATTTCTAAAACCTATCATATGGGTACCGCCCTCTGGCGTTGTTATATTGTTAACAAAGCTATAGCAGCCTTCCACATATGTTCCGTTATGCTGCATAGCCACTTCCACATAGACGTTGTCCTTTTTTCCTTCACAGTATATAATATCCGGATAAAGCGGATCCTTATGGCGATTTAGATATTGTACATATTCTATAATTCCGCCTTCATAATGAAATGCTTTTTCTTTGACTTCCTCTCCCCTTAGGTCGCGAAGTATTATCTTTATTCCCTTAGTTAAGAAAGCCATTTCCCTAAGGCGTTGCTTTAATATTTCGTATTCATATAAGGTTTCTTCAAAGATTTCATTGTCCGGGAGAAATGTAACCATGGTTCCTCTCATGCATGTTTCTCCCTTATCCTGTAGCTTCATGACAGGTTTGCCTCTTTCATAACGCTGAAGATATTTTCTTCCTTCAACACAAATCTCAACCTCAAGCCATTCTGACAAAGCATTTACTACGCTGGCACCTACTCCATGCAAGCCTCCGGATACCTTATATCCTCCACCTCCGAATTTTCCTCCGGCATGGAGCATGGTAAATACAACCTCAACCGCAGGGATTCCAGCTTTATGATTGATTCCTACAGGAATACCTCGGCCGTTGTCCATAACAGTAACCGAGTTGTCTTTATTAAGATTAACCTCAATAGTATCACAAAACCCTGCCAAGGCTTCATCCACCGCATTATCAACTATCTCATATACCAGATGGTGCAATCCTTTCGCGGCGGTGGAACCAATATACATGCCCGGCCGCTTTCTAACTGCCTCTAATCCTTCTAATATTTGAATTTGATCTGCACCATAATCATATTCATTGCTCATCTTTTTTCTCTCCATTCATCTTAAGCAAAGGTACGCTATTAATTTTCGCTACTAACTGTATTGTTTGCCACATGAAATATTTTATTATATTTAAATCTATGATTAATAAACTCTTCCAGTCCTGTACAAGTTATGATTGTCTGAATATCACCAATACTATTAAGTAAATAATTCTGTCTATTTCTGTCAAGCTCTGACAGCACATCGTCTAAGAGAAGAACCGGGTTTTCCTTAATAACCTCTTTCACCAGTTCAAGCTCAGCAAGCTTTAAGGATAAGGCTGCTGTTCTTTGTTGACCTTGGGATCCGAATTTTCTAACATCTGTATTATCAATTAAAAATAACATATCATCCCTATGGGGTCCGACATTGGTCATTTTTAAATATAGATCACGTTCATGTGATTTATTTATTCTCTCCTCAAATTCCTCCTGCTTAACACTCGGCTCATATAGAAGCATTAGCTCTTCCTTAGCTCCGGTTAATCTTTTATGTATCGGATATATTAAGGAATTAAGCTTCTTTATAAAGGAGTTCCTAGTGTTAATAATTATGCTTCCGTGCTCTATCAGCTTGGCATCCCATATATATAGTGTGTCCAATAATTTCCTATTAACACCTATCTGTTTTAGAAGATAATTTCTTTGTGCCAATGCTTTATTATAATTAGTTAAATGATGCATATATATTTTATCCAGCTGACATAGCTCTAAATCCAAAAATCTTCTTCTTTCCCCCGGCCCATTCTTAATTATATTTAAGTCTTCCGGCGAAAAAAACACAAGGTTAAGCATACCAAATAATTCACCTTGTCTTTTTATCGGGATGGTGTCAATCGCTACCCCTTTGGCTTTATTCTTCTTTAAATGCAAATCAATCCTATGGGATACCTTGTTCTTTTCAATATTAATTCTCACATGAGCTTCTTCTTTATCAAAACGAATAATTTCTCTGTCCTTACTTCCTCTATGTGATTTCGTTGTTCCACCAAGATAAATTGCCTCTAAAATATTGGTTTTACCCTGAGCATTTTCACCGTATAAAATATTGATACCATCATCAAACAACAAGTTTAACTGTCCGTAATTTCTATATTCCTTCAGTTCCAATGACCTTACAATCATTCTAGCACCATCGTTTCTTCTCGTTCAAATAAGCGCAAAACATAGACAGCTGCATCCTATTTTACAATTTTTATCTGCTGTCCTTCGTATTCTACTATATCTCCCTCATGGAGTTTTTTTCCTCTCTGGGTTTCTATCTGTCCATTCACTTTTACTTTTTTTTCTTGTATTTCGCTTTTAGCATCCGCTCCGCTTCCTACAAGACCCGCGGCCTTTATGGCCTGCCCCAGCTTTATAAATTCTTCTCTTAGTTTGATTTCGACCATATAGCCTCCTTAAAAATTAGGTCTTAAGCAGATTAGGAGCTCACAAACCTTCGGTTTT
>SHOH01000027.1:0-12231 GCA_004294845.1 Anaerolineaceae bacterium | reverse complement strand
TGGTCTAATCTGCTTTTACGTGAATGTTTACGGGTAATATCAAATATATATAACTTTGCTCTTTGTCACGGATGAAGCAGGGAGCCTTTGGATTAATTAAGTACATGTCCACTGATTCATCGTCTATAACTCGCAGTGCATCCATTAAAAACTTAGGGTTAAAGCCTATAATAATATCTTTACCCTCCAAAGCAATATCTATTTCTTCCTTCATGGATCCTATTGCTGTATTTATACTTAATTCAAAATTATTTTCACCTATACGAATAATAATTGGCTTCTTATCTGTTTCTCTAATTAATAGAGATGCCCTTTCTATACAAGAAAGTAGCTCTTTTTTATTTATAGTAACCTTTGTCTCGTAGTCTGAAGAAAGCATCTGATCTATTCTATAATACTCTCCCTCTATGAGTCTGGTAACTACCACAGTTTCATCAAACTCAAATAATGCATGCTTCTCAGTAAAAAAGATGTTTACTACAGAAGATGCCTCTCCAGATAATATTTTACTAATCTCATTCAAGGTTTTTCCGGGTATTATAACCTTTCTTTCCTCATATTCTTCCTTCATTAATATCTTTCTAATGGAAATTCTATGACCATCTAAAGATATAACCCTTAACTCATCTTTCTTAATATCAAAGAGTTCACCTGTCATAATCTTATTGCTTTCGTTATCAGAAATTGAAAAGACTGTTTGTCTGATAATTTCCTTTAAAGTAAATTGTGAAAGTGAGAGGGGTTTTTCCTTTTCTATTTCGGGTAATGCAGGAAATTCTTCTCCAGATCTTCCTACAATAGAAAATTTTGCTTTTTCACATATGATTTCTGTAACATAATTATCATCAGTAGCTATATTTACCTCATTCTCCGGAAGTCTTCTAACTATTTCAGAGAAAACCTTAGCATTTAAGGCAACAGTTCCCTCTTCTATCATATTTCCTTTAACAATTGTTTCTATTCCTATCTCCATATCATTGGCAATCAGTTTAATTCCTTGACTTGATGCCTCTATAATTAAACACTCCAAAATAGGCATAGTAGATTTTGCAGGTACAGCCTTAAGAACAATATTTACACTGTTTAATAAATCTGATTTTTGACATCTAATTTTCATATGTGAATAAACTCCCTTCCCGTTCTTATATAGATATATATAAAAGATTCTTAGTCGTAATAGTAATAAGGGTCGTGTAAATGTTGAAATCAGGTTCTAAGCTAATTAAATCATAGGTTTTGTGATTTGATAAGGTGTAAATAATTAAGAAAATAAATGTGGAATAGATATCTTTTAATAACACCCCAAAATTTAGGAATATTATGTTCACAAAAAAACTAACAGCCTATCAACTCTTTATCAACATCTTATCACCGTTCTATTCAGGATTGATTTTTTTAATAAGCACATCTATTGTGTTATGTATGGTTGAGTCTTTTTCAATATCCTTTGTAATCTTATCACAACCGTGAAGAACAGTTGAATGATCTCTATTACCCAAAGACTTTCCTATATCGGTAACTGAAAAGTCTGTTAGTTTTCTACTAAGATACATTACAATTTGGCGAGGATATGATACATTCCTACTTTTGTCCTTTGAATAAATTTCAGAAGGTAAGATATTATAATGCTCAGCGACGATATCTACTATTGATTCTGTTGTAATAATCTTTTTTTCATTAGGATATATAATATCCTGTAAAGCGTCTTCGGCCAGAGAAAGATTGAGTTCCTTTTTTTTCAAACGTGAGAAAGCAACAATTTTTGTAAGTGCACCCTCAAGTTCTCTTATATTTGACTTAATATTTGTAGCAATATATTTTAAGACATCTTCATCTATTCTTAAACCATCCAGCTCTTCTTTCTTTTTTAAAATAGCCATTCTTGTCTCATAATCAGGTGATTGGATATCAGCCATCAGTCCATGTTCAAAACGGGAACGAAGCCTGTCCTCTAAAGTAAGCATTTCTTTTGGTGGGCGGTCACTGGATATTATTATTTGCCTTTTTGATTCGTGTAAGGTATTAAAGGTATGGAAGAATTCCTCCTGGGTACTTTCCTTTCCAATAATAAATTGAATATCATCAATTAATAAAATATCGATACTTCGATATTTTTCTCTAAACTGTGTTGTGGTTTTCTTTTGAATAGCCTCAATAAGCTCATTGGTAAACTTCTCGCTTGTTACATACAAAACCTTGGTATCAGGATTTTGGTTTAAGACAAAATGAGCAATAGAATGCATTAAGTGTGTCTTACCAAGTCCTACTCCTCCATATATAAAAAGAGGGTTATAGATTTCGCCGGGATTTTCTGCAACAGCAAGGGCGGCAGCTCTGGCAAATTCATTATTACCACCAACTACAAAAGTATCGAAAGTATATCTAGTATTTAAAAAAGAAGGTAAATGACTACTTTTCTTAGAAGAGGAATCTCTTTTTTTGTCCCTGGAGTCCATCTGACTTGCAAGAACAAAATTAATATCATAAGGATCATTCATTATTTCTTCGATGGAAACCTTTAGTAAAAGTTCATATTTATTACGAATTACATTTAAGCTGGGAGGCCCAATTCGTTCGTCATTAATTAATATAGTTATGACATGATCCTTTACATCATATACCTTCAGAGGTTTTAACCAAGTATTATATGATACATCAGTAATGCCATATTCAGTAATCAAGTATTTTAAAATCTCGTCCCATTTTGTTTCAATTTTATTTTTCATTAATAGCCTCCATAGATACTCACATATTTATATATTATAACAATTTCATGAATTTTTCAATGGTTAATATAGCACTAAAAAATATTCGTTAAAATGTGGAAAAGGGGATAAAATTAAAAACATAAGTAACAAGCTATAAATAGGGATAATAGATATAAAGAGTAAACATTTTAAAAAATATAATAACAACTTATCCACAAAAACAGAAAAGTTATCTACAATTTTGATTTGAAGGACATATATATAAGGAAGAAACTGCTACAAAATAGAGATAGGTAGTAGGCTGTAAGGAAAATAACCTCTTGACGAGAGGAATGAATGAGAATATAATAGACGTGATATTCCAAAATCGAAGATAAAGGATTTAGCTCGACAATTACGGAGCGCCGGTGCATTCAAAGGAGGTGCGTAGCAATGAAAATGACATTCCAACCCAAGAAGAGATCCAGATCAAGGGTACACGGATTTAGAGCCAGAATGAGTACAGCAGGAGGCAGAAAAGTATTAGCTGCCAGAAGAGCAAAGGGAAGAAAGAAGCTTTCAGCTTAATGTTTGTTTATCTAGGTCGCAATTTTGTGACCTTTTCTTCTATGGGGGTATATCCAGTTAAGCTGGACTTTGTAAGGTAACCAAAATCGTGAAATGTTGTTAGAATGATGGTTTTAGAAAAAATGAAGAAAACAGAATCAATTAAAAAGAATGAAATATTTAGGGAAATCTATAGTACCGGTAAATCTTATGCAAATAAAAATCTTGTCATGTATATGAAAAGGAATAACACACAGGAAAATAGACTCGGAATATCAGTAAGTAAGAAAGTGGGAAATAGTGTAATTAGGCACAGAATAACCCGTTTAGTAAGAGAAAGCTATCGATTGAATGAAGATAGTATTTTAGAAGGATTGGACATAGTAGTTGTCGCAAGAATAGGTGCCAAGGGTAAGAATTATTGTGAAATAGAGAGTTCTTTATTACACCTTATGAAGCTGCATGGTATTTTGGTAAAGCAAATAACTCCTAACCGTTAGGATTTAGAGAAGGTATAGAAAGTGTTTAATAAAATTCTTATATTTATAATAAGCCTTTATCAGAAATTCATATCACCACTCAAAAGAAGATCTAGCTGTATATATTATCCGACCTGCTCCTCATATGCTAAGGAAGCACTTCATAAACATGGAGCAATGAAGGGTGTTTATTTATCAACTAGGCGTATTTTAAGATGCCATCCTTTTCATGAGGGAGGATATGATCCGGTACCCTAAAAAATACAGGGAGCTATAGATATAGCAGCCCTAAGGAGGATTTAAATTGGAGTCTATATTTTTATTAGGTAATATTTTAAACCCAATTGCCAGTCTTTTAGGCTTAATAATGAATTGGATTTATGAATTCTTTCATTTGTTTGGAATACAGAACATAGCATTGTCTATTTTTGTATTTACTTTTATCGTAAAGACATTGATGTTTCCCTTGACAATCAAACAACAGAGATTTTCTAGACTGCAGTCAAGAATTACTCCTGAAATTCAAAAGATTCAGGAGAAGTATAAAGGAAAAAAAGATGAAGCTTCGATGAGAAAGCAACAGGCGGAAACACAGGCGGTTTACCAAAAGTACGGTGCTAGCCCAACGTCCGGATGTCTGCCGCTATTAATAACATTACCTATAATGTTCGCATTATATAGGGTTATTAATAATATTCCTGATTTTGTTAACCTTGTATGGAATGAATATAATGAAGTTGCAAAGGTTGTAGAATCAGCAGGGACAGTGGTATTGACAGATTTTGTTGCTGATCCTGAAAAACTGACCACTATAGATGAGATAATAAAAGCGTTAGCTCTATTTACAACAGATAAATGGGAAAAGCTATCTGAAATAGGGACGTTAAAGCCTGCACTTGAAGCAATAGGTAATATACGAAAGGTCAACAATTTCTTTGGTTTAAGCATTACAAATACTCCAAACTGGAGATCAATATCAATCTTAATTCCTTTATTATCAATGGGATTACAGTTCATTCAGAGTAAGCAGATAAATATTAAGACCGATAAAAAAGACAATGCGCCAAATCCCATGGCATCAATGAACGTTGTTATGCCAATTATGTCAGGATTTTTCTGTTTGATGCTTCCTATAGGTGTTGGTTTATACTGGATAGCTAACAGTTTATTCTCAATAATACAGCAGTTCTTTGTAAATAAGCATTTGGATCGCATGGATATAGATGAGTTAGTTGAAAAGAGCCAAGAAAAGGCTAAGAATAAAATAATGAAGAAGAAAACATCTGTAGGCGGAGCTTCTATTCAGGAATTAGCAAAGAAGCAGACAAAATCAATTGAAAGTGTTTCAGATAGAGTGAAGGATTCTGATAATAACACTACAAAGGATAACAATGATGATATAGATAATGATTCAGACAATGATAGTGGTTCTTACAATCCTACAAGTATATCTGAGATAGCAAATCTTCTGAAAAACAGGAATATTGAAAAGGGGGATAAATAATGGATTGGAAAGAATTTGCCGCAAAGACGGTAGACGAAGCACTAACAAATGCTATGTTAGAGATAGGCACTACTGTAGATAATCTGGAATATGAAGTTATTGAGAAAGAAACCGCCGGATTTTTGGGAATGTTCAGTAAGCCTGCTATAATTAAAGTAAGAATGAAGCAAAGCTTAGAAAATACAGCAAGGACTTTTCTTGACAAAGTATTTAAAGCTATGGATATTAAGACAGAGATTGATATGGTTTACAATGAAGAGAACGAGATGTTAGAAATAAATCTTGTAGGCGAGGATATGGGCGTTTTAATCGGTAAAAGAGGACAGACCTTAGATTCCCTACAATATCTTGTAAGCTTAGTCATCAATAAGAACACTGAAAATTATATAAAGGTTAAGCTTGATACAGAGAACTACAGAGCAAGACGTAAGGAAACTCTTGAAAATCTTGCGAAAAACATTGCTTATAAGGTAAAAAGAAACAGAAGGTCAGTTACCCTGGAGCCCATGAATCCATATGAGAGAAGGATAATACACTCTGCATTACAAAATGACAAATTCGTGGAGACATATTCTGAAGGTGAAGAACCCTACCGAAAGGTTGTCATAAATTATAAAAAGACCAATCGAGACTATAAGCAAAACAAATACAGTAAGGATTATTCCAAGAATTATAGCAGAGATTATAAAAGGGATTACGAAAAATATAAGGAAAGTAAAGGAAAGAATATACCCAGCCAAAACGCATAAAACCGAGTGAAAAAAGGACTGTTTCAAAATTATATCCGGAACACACAGGTATATTTTTTGAAACAGTCATTTTTATTTAATAGGTCTGGAAGGAGGACGATCATGAGGACAGATACTATAGCAGCCATAGCCACGGTGCTTGGCAGTGGAGGAATAAGCATAGTAAGAATAAGTGGCGAAGATGCTTTTTTAGCCATTGACAGAATATATAAATCTAAAGGCAAAACAAAGCAGCTATCAAAGGAAGAAAGCCACACCATTCATTATGGTTTTATTATGGATGGCCAAGAGGTAATTGATGAAGTTATGGTTACCATCATGAGAGCCCCTTCTACCTATACGAGGGAGGATGTAGTAGAGATTAACTGTCACGGCGGTATAGTTGTCACAAGAAAAATTCTTGAGACAGTTCTAAAGCAAGGTATAAGGCTTGCTGAACCAGGAGAGTTTACCAAGAGGGCTTTCTTAAATGGCAGAATTGACTTATCTCAGGCTGAAGCAGTATGTGATATAATAAATGCAAAGAATGATATAGCGCTTAAAAATTCATTAAAGCAGTTAAAGGGAAGAGAATATGAAATTATTAAGCAGATTAGAGATTCCATATTAAGAGATATAGCTTATATAGAGGCAGCACTGGACGACCCTGAGCATATAAACTTGGATGGTTTTTCTTATGAGCTTTCTGAGAATTTGGAGAAATACAGTCAAAATATAAATAGGCTGATATTAGGTTCAAAGAACGGAAAGCTAATAAAGGAAGGCATAAAGACGGTTATATTAGGAAAGCCAAATGTCGGTAAATCCAGCCTTCTTAACATACTTGTTCGTGAGGATCGGGCTATTGTAACGGACATTGCGGGAACAACCAGAGACACACTAGAAGAAACCATAAGACTAAATGATATAAGTCTAAATATAATTGACACAGCAGGAATAAGAAGTACCGAGGATACAGTTGAAAAAATCGGAGTAGAAAAAGCAATGCGAATTGCCAAGGAAGCTGACCTTATCATATATGTATTAGACTCTTCCACTCCACTTGATAATAACGACGAGACCATCCTAAGTCTGATTAGAGATAAGAAAGCCATATTATTACTGAATAAAAGTGATCTATCTCCTAGAGTATCAGTTAAAGAGATTACTAATAAATCAAATCACCCTATTGTAAGTACCTCTTTCATAGAGCATAAGGGCATAGAAGAACTTGAGCAGCTAATAAAGGAGATGTTCTTTACAGGGGATATAACATTTAATGAAGACATTTATATTACAAATGACAGACATATCGAAGCCTTTACGAATGCATTAGAAGCTCTTAATATGGTAAGGGATAGCATAAGTAAAGATATGCCTGAGGATTTCTATTCAATTGACCTTATGACTGCTTATGAGGAGCTTGGAAAAATCCTTGGTGAGAATGTTGGGGAAGACTTAATTAACATGATTTTTAGCGAGTTTTGCATGGGTAAGTAGTGTATAGAACAGATGCAAGATTTGGTTATTATAGAAAGGGTAAGGAATATTATGTCATTCGTATATGATGAATATGACGTAGTTGTTATAGGAGCAGGACATGCAGGATGTGAGGCAGCTCTAGCATCTGCAAGGCTTTCTTTAAAGACAATTATTTTTACGGTTGCTATGGATAGCATAGCTTTAATGCCCTGCAATCCTAATATTGGAGGAACCTCAAAGGGTCATCTTGTTAGAGAAATAGATGCTTTAGGTGGCGAAATGGGTAAAAACATTGATAAAACCTACATTCAGTCCAGAATGCTTAATCTATCTAAGGGACCCGCAGTACACTCACTAAGAGCGCAGGCTGATAAACATGAGTATTCAAGCAGCATGAGAAGGATTCTCGAAAACACTCCTAACTTAACATTAAGGCAGGCAGAAATTGCCACGATTATAACTAAGGATAAGATAGTAACAGGTGTTAAGACATTCTCAGGAGCCATTTATCCATGTAAGGCGGTTATAATATGTACCGGAACCTATCTGAATGCCAGATGTATCTATGGAGATACGGTACACATGACTGGACCGGACGGTCTTTCATCAGCCTTATATCTTACAGATTCCCTAAAAAGTTTAGGTATAGAAATGTTTAGGTTCAAAACCGGAACACCAGCAAGAATAGATAGAAGATCTATTGATTTTAGTAAGATGGAAGAACAAAAGGGTGACGAGAAGATAGTTCCATTCTCTTTTGCCAATAAACCCGAAGATATCATAAAGGATCAGGTATCCTGCTGGCTAACCTATACTACTCCCCAAACCCATGATATTATCCGTGCAAATATAGATAGGTCACCGCTTTATAGCGGAAACATAAAGGGAACCGGAGCAAGATACTGTCCTTCTATTGAAGATAAGGTAGTAAAGTTTGCTGATAAGGAAAGACACCAGGTATTTATTGAACCGGAAGGAAATTATACTAACGAAATGTATATCTCTGGTATGTCAAGTTCTCTTCCTGAAGATGTACAGGTCAAGATGTATCGTTCCATACCCGGGCTTGAAAAAGCTAATATTGTTAGAAACGCCTATGCCATTGAATACGATTGTATCAATCCGGCACAGCTAAAGCCTACTTTGGAATTTAGGAATATAGAAGGATTATTCTGTGCAGGACAGTTTAACGGAAGCTCGGGATATGAGGAGGCTGCAGCTCAGGGGCTTATAGCAGGAATTAATGCCGCTATGAAGCTTCTTAATAAGGAACCTATAATTATTGACCGTTCCCAGGCTTATATAGGAGTACTGATAGACGATTTGATTACAAAAGAAACCAAGGAACCATATCGTATGATGACATCTAGGGCAGAGTATAGACTGCTTCTTAGACAGGATAATGCAGATTTAAGACTGACTAAGATAGGTTATCAGGTGGGCTTGATAAACGAAGATCGTTATCAGACGGTTCTTAATAAAGAAAAGGCCATTAAAGAAGAGAAATACAGGCTGGAAAACACTATTATCGGAGCACGAAGCGAGGTTCAAGAACTTTTGAAAAGTCTTAATAGTACCCCACTTGCGACTGCGACTACTTTGGCCGAATTAATTAGAAGGCCTGAACTAAACTATGAAAGCCTTAAGAGTATTGACTTAGACAGAAAAAACTTGCCTGAGGATGTAATTGAACAGGTTAATATTAATATTAAGTATGAAGGCTATATAATAAGGCAGCTAAGACAGGTCGAACAGCATAAGAAGATGGAAAACAAGAAGATTCCTGAGAATCTGGATTATAATTCAATATCAGGTCTAAGAATTGAAGCAAAGCAAAAGCTTCTGCGATTTAGACCGCTATCTTTAGGTCAGGCGTCAAGAATTTCAGGGGTTACACCTGCTGATATATCAGTACTTATGGTATATTTGATGCAGCATAATGCAAATGAAGCAAAAAAACAAAAGTATGAACGATAATTCCGGAAGGTAAAAAGTATGGATAATGATAAGAATCAAGGGATGCTAGATTTTAAAATTGGCTTAGATAATCTTGACATAAGGCTTAACGATCTTCAGATGAAACAGTTCATAGATTATTATGAACTGTTAATTGAGAAGAATAAGGTCATGAATTTAACTGCAATTACTGAATTTTCTGAAGTTATTTCCAAGCATTTTCTTGACAGTTTATCTATTATAAAAGTATATCGTCCTACAGATGAAAAAATTCTTGATTTAGGCACCGGGGCAGGTCTTCCCGGCATTCCTCTAAAGATAGCATTTCCTGATACACAGGTGGTACTTATGGATTCTCTTAATAAAAGAATTCGCTTTCTTGATGAGGTTATTGAAAAACTTGATTTGAATAATATTACTGCTGTCCATGGAAGGGCTGAGGATTTTGGTAGAGACGAGAAGTATCGAGAAGCCTTTGATATTTGTGCCTCCAGGGCTGTAGCAAGACTTTCCATTCTATCTGAATACTGTGTACCCTTCGTAAAACTGGGAGGAAAGTTTATATCCTATAAATCGGGTAATATATCAGAGGAGCTTAAGGAAGCAGAAAGAGCTATTAAAATTCTAGGAGCTACTGTGATACAAAACAAGGAATTTGATCTAGCTCATACAGATATAAAAAGGTCATTAATTATGACTGAGAAGATATATAAAACTCCTAATAAATATCCAAGAACTTCCGGTAAACCATCTAAAGAACCATTATAAGTGATTGATAACAAGAGGTTTTTCAGAGCGAGATTAGAGTAGTTATTATTTAAGCAAGCATAATTTTGTCACAAACTATAGAAATATTTGACAAGAATAAAATAAGACTTTTAAAATAGAAAAATCTGTTATATTATATTTATATATGATAAGTTAAACGTTATTGTTTGATATTATCTACTCTTCATGTTAGGATTAATAGAGAGATATTTAAAAGTTCTTATTCTCATTATGAAGGGAAGACATGAATGTATAACTGCAAAGATATTAAAAATATTACAGATGATTTAAAGGAATTCATAATAAATCTGATTGATGAAAATGAGAATAGTTTGTCTCAAATAGCTGATCAAAAAAGGATTTGCCATAACGATATATCCGAGAAAGAAGCTTTTATTCATACTATAAAAGAAACCAATAATAAAAGCTCAAATCTTTTTTCTCCAATCAGCAAGGATTATAATATAGAAGATTATTATAATGAGTTAGATGATTTAAAAGAAAAGCTTGATAGTATTGAGAAGGAAGAGAAAAAGCTTAATGCTAGCAAGATACAATTAATGGAAATTAAGAGAACTCTTTTAGATCAAGAACGGCCTCATTTTAGCATGGGAATTAACATATTGGAGCTGCAGGAGCAAGACAGACAAAGAATTGCCAGAGACCTGCATGATTCAACTGTACAAAACTTAACAAGTTTAATACACAAAAGTGAACTGTGTTTAAGATTGGTTGATATGGATCCTGTTCGTACTAAGCTAGAGCTTAATACCATATCAAATACTCTAAAAGCTGTTATAAATGAAATAAGAGAAATTATATATAATTTGAAGCCTATGTCATTGGATGATTTAGGTCTATTAACTACAATAGAGAGATATGTCAATCAATTGATGATGAACCATGATATAAAGGTTAATTTAACTCATAACAAAGAAAATCATGATATATTGCCGGTTATAAAGCTTTCTATTTTTAGAATGATACAAGAAGCATGTAATAATGCTATAAAACATGCAGACGCCAAGACCATATCTATAGATATATTATATGGTGAGAAGAATATAACCCTGTCAATAAGGGATGACGGAAGGGGCTTTGAAACCGAAAGCAGAAAGGATTATGTAGCTCCAGACTATTCCGGATACGGTTTGTCTATTATGAAGGAACGGGTTTATTTATTGGCTGGGTCTATGAAGATACAATCAACGATAAATAAGGGAACAATTGTTACTATTACAGTACCTATAACGAAGAGTGAAGGGGAAGAGTGATGAGCAAAGCAATAAATGTTATGATAGCGGACGACCATTCAATGGTTAGAGAAGGAATCAAGCAAATTTTGGAGCTAGATGGTGATATTAAGGTAAATGCTGAAGCTGGAAGCGGAAGAGAATGCATAGATGTTCTTAATGAGAATAAAACAGATGTCCTTTTACTGGACATTAATATGCCCAATATGAACGGTTTGCAGGTACTTCAGTATTTAAGGGAAAAAAAGACGGATATTAAAGTATTAATTTTAACGATTCATAATGAGGTTGAGTATCTTGTGAGAGCAGTTGAAATTGGTGTTGACGGCTATGTATTAAAGGATTCTGATTCAACAGTTTTAAAGAAAGCGATATTCACTATTAATGGTGGGGATACATTTATCCAGCCTGAATTGACACCGATGTTAAAGAAACGTTTAGAAGACAAATCCACGAACGCTAAGAACTTTGACGATTCACTGACTCGAAGAGAGATTGAAGTTTTAAAGCTTCTTGCAGAAGGATTGTTTAATAAGGAAATAGCTTACACACTAAATATTAGTGAAAAGACTGTTAAAAATCACGTTTCTAACATATTTAAAAAAATTAATGTATCAGATCGTACTCAGGCAGCGGTATATGCTATAAAACATAATTTTGTAGATATTTTTTAATATTATTATGGCTCTATGTCAATAGTTGGGGTGGGATTCTTATTTGCTATAAATGAAATGTTTCACGTGAAACATTTCATTTTTTATGTTTTTATATAGGTAATTATTCACTTTTAGCCACATAAATCACATT
>SHOH01000161.1 GCA_004294845.1 Anaerolineaceae bacterium | reverse complement strand
CAAGCGGTGAATTACCCAGAAACGAGACCATGTATTTTGGTGGTCAGCAATGGGGCGCTGTGAATGGCTGGAATCCATTAGGGGACAACAACAATAACTCCATGGCATTAGCATCATCAGGAAGTGGCTCACGTACAGTTATGTTTGAGACATTGTACATGTACAATTTCCTCGATTCTTCCATGACACCATTGCTTGCAGATGGTGATTATCAATGGAATGACAATTTGACAGAGATTACTGTTAAGATTAACAGTGCAGCAAAGTGGAGTGATGGCACTCCGGTTACCGCAGATGATGTTGCTTATACATATGAGACTTGTGTTAAAATCGAGAACAATGCTGGTAACGCCAATAAGCTCTATATTGAAAGTGTAACAGCTACAGATCCTTCAACAGTAGTTATTAAGTCAGTATTAAATGAAGAAGGTAAATCAGTTAATCCTTTAATGTTAGTTAATTTCCTTGGATCCTTCTATATCGCACAAAAAGATTGGATTCAAAAAGTAGAAGCACGTAACAATAACGATGCTACAGCCATTAAGACTGATGCTGGTGAGGACGTTGTTTATTCAGGCCCTTATGGCAAATACTTCGCAGATGATCAGAAGGTTGTATTTATTCGTAACGAAGAATACTGGGGTAAGGATGCTTCTATGTGGGGTAAATTACCTAATCCTAAGTATATAGCACATACTATTTTCAAGGATAATCCCGCTTCGGAGACTGCATTCAAGGCTGGCGAAATTGATGTTAACCAGCAATTCATGCCAAATATTCAAGATCTTTGGGAAAAAGATGGACTTCCCATTTCCACCTATATGGATGAGCCTCCTTACGGTATATGTGTTAATATGCCAACCGCATTCTTTAACCTTGACAAGCCTGTACTTCAGAATATAGCAGTTCGTAAAGCTATAGCAATCGCCGTTGATTATGATGCAGTTAATGCAAATGCTATGACAGGTCAATCACCAACATTCGAAGCTGTACCACGTTCACTTATGAATCCGACTGCAGGTGAGCAAGCGACATTTGATCATGATGCAGTTAAAGATCTTCAATGGGTAGGAAATGATATTGATGGTGCTAAAAAATTACTTGATGATGCCGGCATTGTAGATACAGATGGTGATGGGTTCCGTGAGTATAACGGAGAGAAGATTTCCTTAATCGCAGCATGTCCGTTCGGTTGGACTGACTGGCAGCTATCAATGGAAATCGTTGCAGCCGCAGGTAAGAATATAGGTATTGAGATTACTACTTTGTTCCCTGAAGCAGATCCATATTTGACAGTTGTAACTTCTGCTAAACAGCTTGACTTTGATATCTTTATGATGTGGACTGACTCTGCTTCACCGGTACAGCCTTGGGGTCGTATGCGTTATCTGATGAGTAGTGAGTTTAACGGTCTTGATAACAACTGGTCCGGTAACTATGGTCATTACAGCAATGACAGAGTTCAAGAACTGATTAAGTTAATTCCAATAGAAACAGATGCTGCTAAGCTTAAGGAATACTACACCGAAGCAGTAGAGATATATCTAACCGATATTCCTTCTTTCTCACTTATGTACAGACCGGACAAATTCCATGCTGTTAATGAATCAGTATGGACTGGTTTCCCTGAGATGGATGATGGAGACAATATTCCTCCTTCAAACTGTACTGATGGTTATGGTATCGCTGCTCTATATAATGTAACACCGATTCAATAGTTACTGAATTAAAGAATAATATTTAGAGTATATAAAATATAGTAAGTAACATTTGATTCTATTCATCAGCCATGTTTCGCAAGGTACTGAAACATGGCTGATTTCAAAAGCTTCGGAGGTATTATATGAAAGGATATCGAAAGTATTTTGGCAAAAAGATATTATGGTTTTTTCTTACGCTTTGTATAGCTTTTCTTCTTAATTTTATGCTTCCCAGGTTAATGCCGGCAGATCCTGTGGCTAATATTATGAACAGAACAGCACGAGGAATTCAAGATGCAGCTGTGACTAAAGCGATGCATGAAAACTATGTTAAGGCATTTGGCCTAGACAAACCTATATTGACTCAATTTTTTACATATATTAAGAATGCATTTACAGGAGATTTAGGACTTTCATTCAGTCAATATCCCCGTAGGGTAAGTGATATTATTGCTAATGGCATCCTTTGGACTATAGGTTTGCAGTTTCCGGCTATTATTGTAGGATGGTTGATTGGTAATATTTTGGGTGCATTAGCAGCCTATATAAGGAAGGGCTTCGATAAGGTTCTAATGCCGCTTAGCTTGTTTTTTAGCTGTGTACCAGCCTTTGGTATGGCTGTTATTATGCTTAGTATTTTTGCTGTAAAGTTAAAGGTAGCACCGATTTCGGGTGGATATGGATATGATTTGATTCCTACTTTCTCTTGGAATTTTGTGAGATCGGTTATTGCACATTATCAACTACCATTTTGGTCAATTGTTATGATCTCTGTAGGAGGCCAAGCCATTGGAATGCGTTCCATGTCCATATATGAGCTGAACGCAGATTATGTGAAATATAGTCGATTTCTTGGTGTCAAGGACAGAAAAATAGTCGGTTACGTATTTCGTAATGCCATGCTGCCTCAGATAACAGGTCTTGCTCTTTCCATAGGTACTATGGTTGGTGGAGCGTTAGTGGCGGAGGTAATATTCAGCTATCCGGGGTTAGGTACAATTATACTTAATGCAGTTAGCGCATCGGATTATCCTCTTTTATCAGCAGCGACACTTATTATCACTATTATGGTTTTAATAGCAACCTTTTCAATTGATATTATCTATGGTTTTATAGACCCGCGCGTTAAAGCAGCGCAATTTGATTAGGGGAGGAGAAAAAACATGAAAAATACACTTCGTCAAATATTCCATTCTCCTAAATTTGTTACGGGCTTTTTAATCTATGTAATTATATTATTGACACTTTTTATCTACCCCTTGTTTAATCCCGGCGATCCTCTTCAAATGATTGGTTTAAGCTCTTTCTCTAAACCAGGTACTTATGTATCTGTATATGACTCTTTAAATACTGATAAGTCTATCATGAAATTACCAGATGCAGATACAAAAAGATTAACCAGTTTAGTTTCTAATGATGACCGCGTGGCTATGAAAGAGTGGCTGATGACAATCGGTATATCCGAAGAAGATATAGACATTACAGATACGAATAGTCTTATAAAGCTTTGGAAGGATAATTATGATCCAGCCATAAAACCTTCAGGTATGACTATGGCAAAACGCAATTATTATAAGCGATTAGATAAGAATCTTAGACTAGTCATAGATGCTAATGAAATAATAATTGCTACTAAGAACGAAGAAACAGATACCTTAGATGAAGCAGGGATTGTAAAGAATACAGATTATATTAATACAAAGGATGTTTTGAATACTGTGCATCTTCCTCTGGGTACGAATAGCTTTGGCCGAGATGTTCTAAAGGAGCTAGTTTCAGCCTCAAAGACATCAATTATGTTGGGACTTATAGCAGGAAGTATTGCAACTATAATTGGACTTACATTTGGTTTGCTGGCAGGATATCTTGGAGGGTTGGTCGATGACTTTATCATGTTCTTTACTAATCTTTTAACAGTAATTCCTGGTTTTGTTCTTCTTATATTGATTACTTATAGTATTGGACAGGAGCAACGAGGAGCTGTTACGGTCGCTATTGTCATTGGCCTGACTTCATGGACATGGACAGCAAGATCTGTTCGCTCCCAGGTTATTTCTCTGCGTAACCGTGATCACGTTAATCTGAGTAAATTATCAGGTCACTCACTGGCAAGAATAATATTAACTGACATTCTGCCATATATTGCGTCCTATGTAGTTATGGCATTAATTCTGCAGATTTCTACAGCAATCTTAGCTGAAGCCCAGCTATCCATGATCGGTCTTGGACCAAAAACTTCAGAAGTACCTACACTTGGCCTAATGATGAATTGGGCGATGCTTTATTCTGCTCATACCCATGGATATTGGTGGGCGTATTATCCTGTGCTTTTAGTAATTGCTTTAATATCATTCTCACTTAATTTAATGAATACAGGTCTTGATCAAGTATTCAACCCTACTTTAAGAGATTAGGAGGTCGCATATGGGAAAGATAATACTTGAGGTTAAAGACCTCACTACAAAATACATTACTAGAGCTAAAGAAGACGTATATGCAGTTGATCATGTATCCTTATCAATAGAGGAGGGTAAATCTCTTGGTATAGCAGGCGAATCCGGTTGTGGTAAATCGACACTTGCACTTAGTTTGATGGGATATTATTTTCCCCCGCTTCATTACACAAGTGGTGATATTATTATAGACGGAAGAAATATCTCCAAGATGGATCCGGAGACGATCCGAAAAAATATACTTGGAAGGGAGATATCTTATATACCACAAGCGGCAATGAATGCACTAAATCCTACGCAAAGGATCATTCGCTTTCTGGAAGATGTTGTACTTGCACATAATCCAAAGATGCCAAAAAAAGAAATCTATGATATGGCTAGAAAACGTTTTGAAGAGCTGGGTTTATCAGCATCAGTTCTAGATAAGCATGCTGTGGAATTATCAGGTGGTATGAAACAGCGTACTGTTATAGCTATCTCAACAATTCTTTCTCCTAAGATATTAATTGCTGATGAGCCTTCCAGTGCACTTGATGTAACAAGTCAAAAGATGGTTATTAAAATGCTACGTAATCTCATGGAAAAGGGTTATATCAAATCAATGATTTTCATAACACATGAGCTTCCGCTTCTGTACAATGTTGTTGATGATATTATGGTTATGTATGCAGGTCAGATTGTGGAAAAAGGTACTGCCAAGGATATGGTATTTGATCCAATACATCCTTATTCCAAAGGGCTTATGGGATCGATTATTGTACCTGAGGAAGGAACCCGTGACGCTAAGCTAGCAGCAATTCCTGGAACGCCTCCGAATTTAAAGAAACTACCATCAGGTTGCCGTTTTGCTGCAAGATGCAAATATGCTTTCAATGAATGTAAGTTAAATGCCGTTGGTCTTAGGAATTTCGAAGATGGACGTTGTTATCGCTGTTTGATTGAGCCCAAAGAACTAAGGGAGGTATATGAAAATGAGTGATAAATATAATAAATCCATTTGTTT
>SHOH01000318.1 GCA_004294845.1 Anaerolineaceae bacterium | reverse complement strand
GTTCCCGAAGATTGGGTTTGCCCCTTATGTGGAGTGGGTAAGGACGAGTTCGAAGAAATAAGCTAATAAACAAGGGTGTTGTCATAGGGATTTTCATACATATGACAACACCCTTGTTATTTGTTCGGTGCCAGGTACGGTGCCAGGTACCCTGCCTGGCACCAATGGTTGGTTAAAATTGGTTAAAATGTTAGCATTATTTAGTTGAAATATAGTATTATTTGTTGTATGATGTATTGTAAGTGTCATTGTAATCAGAGGGAGTATAAATATGGAATATAAAGCTTATAAATTACTTTTTTATATAAATGCACAACATAGTATTGACAATTCCCTGGAAAATGCTCATTTACATACCTTTTCTATCGGACTACATCTGGAAGATAAAATAGATGATAGGTTGATAGATTTTAATCAGGTAAGTCAGCTTGTAAATAATTATTTAGAACAATATAGGGGAGTGTTTTTAAATGAGATGGCTGCTTTTAAAGATTTGATTCCTACTATTGAGCATATGGGTAATCTTTTCTATGACGAACTCAAGCTAATACTTACAGAACTTAGCTATGATCTTATTCAATTAGATATCAGTGAAAATCCTTTGCAGATATACTCGGTTTCTGATCGCTTGTATTTCGGCAATATATTATATGAGGGGGCGCTATCATGAAATGCTTTCTTAGGCGAGTGATAGTTTTAACTGCATTAATGACAATGGTTGTAATGTTATCATCTAATACCAAGGAAGCACATGCTTCCTCGATTAATATTTCCATTGATGGATATTATGATGATTGGCAGGACAAGCCCTATTCCTGGGAATATGTCTGGGATAATCCCTGGAGAATCCCTAATTATTGGGACGGAACCCAGAACATCACAAAGGAGTATCGCGATGAGAACGGTAATCCCTATAATCTGGAGATTCGTCATAAGATGTCTATAACTACTGATGGAGACTTTGTTTACCTATATATTAAAGTTTCATCCAACTCTGGTGCTGG
>SHOH01000160.1 GCA_004294845.1 Anaerolineaceae bacterium | reverse complement strand
TATTTGGTAGGAACAGACGAGAAACTGGAATTCAGTGTATATATACAAGGCTTAGGATTTTAAACTCGTGCAATTTACCTGAGAGTGGAGTAGATTTCTTATAAATTTTGGAGATAATACATAAAAATTTTGGATTTTACTGCTACTATTTTGAAAATTGCATACAAATAGCATTTTATACATTATATAATTCAAGTGCCGTAATTACTACTCGGATAAACCGAGATGTAATATTATGTTAAGGAGGGATAGTTTTGAAAAAGTTTCTTACAATTTTACTAACAGCAGTCCTTATCTCGACATCGATCTTACCTGCAATTAATGTAAGGGCAGACGATGTGTCTGGAGGTCTGTGGCTGTTGAAGAAGTTACAGAAGCACCTGGTTCAGAAGATCCTGAAGCAGAAGCACCCGGCTTGGAAGATCCTGATGCAGAAGCACCTGGCTCAGAAGATTCTGAAGCAGAAGTGCCTGGCTCAGAAGACCCTGAAGCAGAAGTGCCTGGCTCAGAAGATCCTGAAGCAGAAGTACCTGGCTCAGAGGATCCTGAAGCAGATGTTCCTGGAACAGAAGGTTTAGTAGTAGAAGAACTACTTGCCGGTGCCTTTTTAATGGCAAGAACTGTGACAGGTGGTGCTGTATCAGGCTTCAGAGTGGATGAACAGGAATATGAAGGACATTCCTATAAGGTATATCTACCTGATGGATATGGTGTATCAGCCGATACATATTACCCCAGTATTTATCTTATGCCTAAGAATGGATTATCATCCGAAAGCTATAATGAAGTAATATTTAATAGAATTACATCACTTATGGCAACAGATGAGGTTCTTAATATGGTCATAGTTCTTCCGGACTTTACTTCAGATGATGACTTTACAGCATTGCTTCCGGCACTTGTAGCGGATGTAGAAGCAAAGTATCTGGTCATCAAGGAAGCAAAATACCGTGGCATTCTCGGTGTTGATGTTGGTGGCTATATGGCATATGCTGCAGCGTCATTAGATCCTATCTCCGGAGCCCTATTCACCGCAGTTGGAAGTCATGCCGGTAATTTTACAAACAATATGTGGACAAGCAAGGGATCAGTGTTTGATGCTATCAATGCACTAAACAGGACAAATCTTAATAGGAAATATTATTATATTGACGCTCCCGGTTCAGATAGTAAGACTACACTGCCCGGATCTACAACCGATATTGGCACCATGATGATGAGAAAGACCAATCCTTATGTTGCTTATGGAATGGCAGATACTAATTTTGTAGAGTATACGGTTAGAGAAGGCTATGGAGATGCTTTCTACTTAGGTGCTCTCGGAAGATCATTGAACCGTTTCTCTAATTGGTTTACCAGAGGCCTTATAACAGGCGAAACAAGCTTAACTCCTCAGGCTGTTACGGCTGATAAAGACACTGTAAGTGCATCTGTAAAACTGAATTTAAGTCCTGAACTAATTAAGTTCAGTACAGAGGTACCCGAGGTTGACCTAATGGTAACCATGGTAAATCCTAGTAATAATCAAGTTCTAGCTCTTAATGAGAATTCCTATTCAGATATGGTTGTTGGACTGGAAAAAGAAGATGTTAGAATACTTAATAGAAGTGATATGGCACCGGGAACCAATACCACGGTGGTTGTAACTGCTAGATTACTAGGTAAAACATTTGAAATCTCCAGATTGCCATTAATTAGAGTTCAAGAAACCGGAACAGCAGATAACGAGCAACTGGTAGATTTAATGGGTGATTGGTATTTTAATGCTTATAAAGACTATAGGAGAAATGACACCACATTCGTTGAATTAGATAGTGTTGAAAGTGTAGTTCCTGAAACCTTTACTACCTGGGATGTGGTTCAGCCTGCAATTGGCTGGTGGACAACAGACTTCGCTAGTTCCTTAAATGGCAATGCCAATAGAGCTTGCTATGCTTGGTATGTAAGAACCTTCGATTTAGCAGCTGACTTCCCCAAAGATGATTTACTATTCCCCATAGGTAAATTTGACGAAGCTAATGAAGTTTATGTTAATGGTGTTAAAATTGGTTCCCTTGGTTTTGAATATTCTCTAGAGCATGGTAGATATGATGGTTCTAATCCTTGGGATGTAAATTGTGTTTATAGCATAGATACAAGTGTATTGAACTATGGAGGAACTAATACAATTGCCATTCGTATGTGTAATTCCAGTGGTGGTGGCGGATGGTATGAAGGACCAGTTGGGCTTTATTCTAAAGCAGCCTATAACAAGGCTCAAGGCTATCCTTCAATCTATGCAGATAGTGTATCTACAGTAAAAGTGCTTAACTTGGTTGCCCATCAAAATGATCTTATTAATAAAAAAGATATCACTGCTTATGCAGCAACCTTAAGCCCAGACTTTTTCCATTCAGGCTATAATAAAGAACGTAAATTAAATGAAGTTAGAAATTGGATGGAGAATTATTCTGATATTACTATCGAAGACTCCAGCGTAGGAGTATTTCTAAAGAATTCAGGTTATAATTATCAGGCAGAACGTCTTATAACAGGATTAAACGATGACGATGTAAGAGTAACCATTTTTGAAGGTGAAGTAAATGATTTCTATATTGATGATAATTCTTCTGTGATTCAATATGGTGACCATTCAAGATTCTTTGTAGATTCCTATATAACGGATGCAATAAATGACGAATCAAGAGTACTGACATTTAGAGTATATTTACCTGAAGGATATTTTGACAGTCAGGAAAGATATCCAACATCATATCTGTTCCATGGCATTAATAGTACAAGTAATGCTTTCGCTATTGATAAGGTAGATCAGATACTGGATAAAGCTATTGCTGAAGGAAGGGTAAAAGATATGATAGTTATCATTCCGGATGATCCTACCAAAACAAGCTTTTGGAGAGGTGCTTATTCAGATATGATTACAGAGGATTTAATTCCTACTGTAGATACCAGATATCGTACCATTCAAGATGCTAGATACCGTTTCACAGCAGGTACATCAATGGGTGGAGCTGGTTCATTTGGTATTGGATTATTTAATCCGAACCTCTTCTCCAATGTAATAAGCTTTTATGGAGCGCTATCCTATAATGATATTCTTGCTAGGACTCAGGCTGCATCAGCTGAATACTTATCAAGATATGGAATTTATATGGTATGTGGTAATATGGACAGCTATAATTTCTTTGATGTGCAAGCTCAAATGAGCAGAGCATTCACTTCAAAGGGTGTGCCACATTATTCCGGTATTGATAACGGAAAGCATGATTCATTATTCTATATACCTTTCTTTGATCAAGCTTATGCCTATATAAGTAATCGTATGGAGTATTATGTAACAGATGATTCTTTATTAAATGGTAATATAGCTTATATAAGAGAGGATGGAAAGCTTTCAATTACTTACAATTTATCAGTTAATGATTCAATAAACGACTATCTTGAAACAGTTCCAGCTTCTCCTTACACTGTGAACGAAAATCCGGATATCGTAATACCTATGACCATACTTGTAGAGCAAAATAATAAGATTGTTGCTTCTGCTACTGCTTACTTCAATGCTAACGGTGAAAATAGCTGGACAGACACAATCTTACTAGGAAACGATGATCTTGATGTAACAAAAACATTTACAATTAAACAATATGTATCAGTTCTCAATGATACAAAACTTCTAAATTCCATAGTTTCTGTGACAGGACTGAACTTAAGAGAAAGTTCTCGTAGTTTGTCAGGAGGAAACACATTACAATTAAACGCTGATATAACTCCTGCGGATGCTACCAATAAATCATTAATTTGGACATCAAGTAATCCTGATATAGTATCTGTTTCGGATACGGGATTAGTAAGAGCACGTAAGAGTGGACAAGCAACAATAACAGTTACGACAGTAGACGGAGGATTCACGGCTTCATGCGTGATTACAGTTGGATCTTCAAGTAGTACGCCTAGTACGCCTCCAACAGGACCTACAGCACCAATCGTAACACCGACACCAGACGTGACACCTACACCTGCCCCTGAAAAAGAGAAGGCTGACGTAGTAGTGGATGTTAAAGTATCTGAAGATAATATTGATACAAGCAAAAAGGAAATGAAAATACCTGTAACTGATGATTTATTAAAACAGTTTGAAGCTGCAGAAGCTACTGGTGTAAATCTAAGACTGAAGGCAGAAGACCTAGAAGACAATAGCCTATTATTAGGTGAGGAATTACTAGCAGCTGCAAAGAAAGCAGGTAAAGATATCTCCGTAACTGTTAGCGGTGAGGATGGTAAAGAGAAGTATACATGGACATTTGATAATGATTCTCTTTCCACAAGCTTACAGGAAATCATGGATGTTAATCTTACACTTAATGTAGTAAGATCAATGGAAATGGACGAAGTTGGTAGCACACTTGGTGATGACCTGGCAGCAAAAGCACTCGTACTTGATTTTAATCATGAAGGTATACTTCCTGCACAGGCAAGTATACGTGTCTATGTAGGTGATCAGGAAGGTATTACTGCAGGTTCCAGAATATACCTCTATCATTACAATAAGCAGACAGGAAAACTGGACACATTGCCATACAGTTCACAATATGTTGTTGACGAAGATGGATACATTACTATTAATATTGTACATTGTTCTGATTATGTAGCACTTACAGAAGAAGCTTCACCAAGCATTTATGCAAGTCTAAGATCTAGGATTGTCATAACTCCTAAGGAAAAGACCCTGTATGTAAGTGGTACACCAAAGACATTGAATATTGAGGTTTCCTTACCGAACACTTTAGAAGTGGTATCCTCATTAAAGGATAAAACCTCAGCAGATGTTATTGGTGCAGTAACAGTGAAATACTCATCAAGTAATTCTAAAATTGCTAAGGTAGACAGTGACGGTAAGGTAACTGCTGTTAGCGCTGGTAAAGCGGTAATCACAACAGAAGTTGTTCTTTACAGTGGTAAAACCAAAACAGTCAAGACAACAATAACTGTTAAATAGCACTACTCGAATATATACATAAAATTGCGTAACTAGTAGCATAAAGATAAATCACCTGCTTAATTTATAGAGCAGGTGATTTATTGATATGTAACCTTCTCTTACCATATCTAGACTAGATATCATGCCTGTTATTTGCTATAATAAATGCAAGATTATGGTAA
>SHOH01000317.1 GCA_004294845.1 Anaerolineaceae bacterium | reverse complement strand
GTTCCCATCTCCCCGAAGCACCACAGGGAAGTATCAGACCCTTGGCTGTTACCGGTAGCCCTATCTCATCGGCGGTCACAAGCCCAGAATACTTCTTGCCGATTTCCTCGGATATCATATAAGATAATACTCCTGCCTGAAGACCCGTGGTATATGAGTTAATCAGAAAGAAAAGTGGTTGATCATTAAGTAGCTTTACGCAAAGCTTAACAAACTGATGGATACTATCCTCTATCTTCCAGACCTCACCCTTTGGACCTCTACCATAGGAGGGAGGATCCATAATAATGGCATCGTACTTATTTCCCCTCCTTATCTCGCGTTCAACAAATTTAACGCAGTCATCTACGATATATCTGATAGGTGCTTCTCCAAGACCTGATGCCAGGGCATTCTCTTTAGCCCAGGTAACCATTCCCTTGGAAGCATCCACATGGGTAACCGCAGCACCTGCCCTCGCGGCAGCCAATGTAGCCCCTCCTGTATATGCGAATAGATTTAGGACCTTAATCTGTCTGTCCTTTTCTCTTCTAATCTTATGAGAGAACCAATCCCAATTAACTGCCTGCTCGGGAAACAGCCCTGTATGCTTAAAGCTAAAAGGCTGTAGATTAAAGGTTAGTTCTTTATAATTAATTTTCCATTGCTTTGGTAGGTTAAAAAACTCCCATTCTCCTCCACCCTTAGCACTTCTATGATAATGGGCGTTCATATTTCTCCAGTCTTTATGCTCTTTGGGGGTATCCCAGATGACCTGGGGATCAGGTCGGACTAGAATGTACCTTCCCCACCGCTCCAGCTTTTCACCCTTTGAAGTATCAAGCAGTTCATAATCCTGCCATTCCTTTGCATTCCACATAGTTTTTCCTCTTTCTTCTTCTAAATATGGCTGTGATACTCTCATGGCTAAAGTCACAAGAATCATAGTCAGCTATCTATATTTTATTATCACCTAATATTTGTTTTTACTTGGCTTATTATAAACCAACAAAAACATATTGACAATCAAAAT
>SHOH01000316.1 GCA_004294845.1 Anaerolineaceae bacterium | reverse complement strand
CAAAACAGGTTAAGCAATCGGAAGTTTTATTGATTATTATCGGAATTCTTTCAGGATTTCTTTGCGGCTTATACGGAATAGGTGCTCTATTAGGAGCATATGTGCATAGAGTTACAGATAACAGCCATTCTTTTAAAGCTAATATTTGTTTTGTTTTTATTATCGAGAACACATTCAGAATTATTATGTATATCATTTGGGGGATTATAACCTTTGATATCTTTAAGTCAGCATTGACTTTAATACCGTTTATGATTATAGGATTAGTACTTGGAATATTCAGTAGCAGAATTATAGACGAAAAAATAGTTAAGAGGATTGTTATCATTATGTTGATTATATCTGGTATAGCACTTATTTTATGATTAATAATTCTAGAATACCGTATAGGCTTCAGCCCTTATAGCAGTGTAGCAAGTTTGTATTTCTGGGTAGTAGCCGGTGGTGCAAATGATGGAATGACAGATTATGACAGCAAGAAAAAATGAAATTAGAGGAGGAAAAGATAATGTACTACAGTGCTCAATACAAATCTCCGATGGGGGATATATTACTGGCAAGTGACGAAAATAACATTATTGGTTTGTGGATTGGTGAGCAGAAATATATTGAAAATACAATGCCAAAAGATATCACCGAAAATGTTAATCTTCCAATATTGCAGGAGGGAATAGAATGGCTGGAAGATTATTTTGCCGGTAAGAAACCGAATTTATCTAGATTGTCTCTTGCCCCTATAGGTGGTGAGTTTAGACAGCAGGTATGGAAAATTCTCCTTGAGATACCATATGGTGCGCTAACAACCTACGGTAATATTGCAAAAGAAGTTGCAAAACGTATGGGAAAGGATAGGATGTCTGCGCAGGCTGTAGGTGGCGCTGTCGGCCATAATCCCATATCTATCATTATCCCCTGTCATCGTGTGATAGGGACAAATAATAGTCTAACCGGTTATGCAGGTGGACTGGATATTAAGGTAAAGCTGCTAGAACATGAAGAAGTAGATATGACCGGA
>SHOH01000159.1 GCA_004294845.1 Anaerolineaceae bacterium | reverse complement strand
AGTACCAGGCACCGATTAAATTTATCCTTGACAATTTCACGGTAAAACCGTATAATCATTTAGCGTGCAAAATTGCATGCAAGTATTTTTATGCGTATTTTGCAGAAGCTTATGGCAAATGCAAGTGCATACAATCCACAGAACAAGAAATTAATAAATTTTAGGAGGTGAAAATTAATGCCTACATTTAACCAGCTAGTGAGAAAGGGCAGAAAGACAGTTGAGTATAAATCAAATTCTCCTGCGTTGCAGAAGAGCTTCAACTCACTGAATAAGAGAACTACAGATGTGTCTTCACCACAAAAAAGAGGTGTATGTACTGCTGTTAGAACTGCAACACCGAAGAAGCCGAATTCAGCTCTTCGTAAGATTGCCAGGGTTCGTCTGTCCAACGGTATCGAAGTTACAAGCTATATCCCAGGTGAAGGTCACAACCTTCAGGAGCATAGTGTTGTACTAATCAGAGGTGGAAGGGTAAAAGACTTACCCGGTACCAGATACCATATCGTCAGAGGTACACTTGATACAGCAGGCGTTGCCAATAGAAGACAGGCACGTTCCAAGTACGGTGCAAAAAGACCCAAAGACGCTAAAAAGTAAGATTGCCTAGTAAAAAAGTGATATAGCAAGAAATAATTGCAAAGCACTTTTGAATGAAGTTAAGTGCCGGATTAATTTTTTATCTTTTTGATTTGTATTTCTGTGGGTTACAAATTAAAGTGGAGTGTTAACATTTCATATATAGATCTGAATTAAGCTGAGCGCGAACACAATCAAGGAAAGCAAGGATCTTTCATTTGTGAGTACCTAGGAATTAATGTAACTGACGAAGTCTCGTTTCGTTAAGTATTGTTAAGGAGGGAAGAAACGTGCCAAGAAAAGGACATGTACCTAAAAGGGATGTACTGGCGGATCCGTTATACAACAATAAGGTTGTTACAAAGCTTGTCAACAATATTATGTTGGATGGTAGAAAAGGAGCCGCACAGAAAATAGTATATGGAGCTTTCGAGAAGGTGGCAGAAAAGTCCGGAAAGGATGCCGTCGAGGTATTCGAAGAGGCTATGAATAATATCATGCCTATGCTTGAAGTTAAAGCAAGACGTATCGGCGGTGCAACCTATCAGGTTCCTATTGAAGTAAGGCCTGAGAGAAGGCAGGCGCTAGCTCTGAGATGGTTAACTATGTTCTCCAGAAAAAGAGGAGAAAAGACCATGCAGGATAGATTAGCGAATGAAATCTTGGATGCTGCGAACAGTACAGGTGCAGCAGTTAAGAGAAAAGAAGATATGCATAAAATGGCAGAGGCAAATAAAGCATTTGCTCATTATAGGTGGTAAAAGGAAAGTAAAAAGTATCATAGCATGTTCTTCTTTAATTGGCGTGAAGGAACTATTGGAATTATATTTAGTTTATCATGATAGACTAGATTACAGGAAACATGATTTGAGAATTGTTTATCATTCTTTGCCAGTAACAAGCAAGTTATATATATGATTTGCTTGCCATGAATTAAGGAGGAATTATCTTTGGCAGGAAGACAATATCCATTGGATAGGACTAGAAATATCGGTATTATGGCTCATATAGATGCCGGAAAGACAACACTTTCCGAGCGTATCTTGTACTATACCGGTGTAAACTACAAAATGGGTGATACACACGAAGGCACTGCAACTATGGACTGGATGGAGCAGGAACAGGAAAGAGGTATCACGATTACTTCAGCAGCGACAACATGTCATTGGACGCAGGAACTGGAGCATAAGAAGATGCCGGGAGCACTTGAGCATCGTATCAATATTATTGATACCCCTGGACACGTTGACTTTACCGTAGAGGTAGAGCGTTCACTTCGTGTACTGGACAGTGCTGTTGGTGTGTTCTGTGCTAAGGGTGGCGTTGAACCCCAGTCTGAGACAGTTTGGCGCCAGGCTGATAAATATCACGTACCGAGAATGGCATTTGTAAATAAAATGGACATTTCCGGTGCAGACTTTTTTAATGTTATTAATATGATCAGAACAAGGCTTGGGAAGAACCCCGTAGCCATACAGCTTCCAATCGGTAAAGAGGATAACTTTGTTGGCCTTGTTGATTTATTCGAGATGAAAGCTTATTACTATAATGATGATAAGGGTGAGAACATCACTATTTCCGATATTCCTGATGATATGAAGGATCTCGCAGAGGAATATAGAGGTATAATGATCGAAGCTATCTGTGACACCGATGATGTTTTGATGGAAAAATATCTGGAAGGCGTGGAACCGTCCGAGCAGGAATTAAAGGCAGCTCTTAGAGAAGCGACAATTTCTGTTAAGATCATACCCGTGTTATGCGGATCCGCATATCGTAATAAGGGCGTGCAGAAGCTATTAGATGCAGTTATTGAATATATGCCCGCTCCTACCGATGTACCTGATATTAAAGGTATAGATGATTATGGTAAGGAGGTTACGAGAAAATCCTCTGACGATGAGCCGTTTTCTGCTTTAGCATTTAAGATTATGGCTGATCCATTTGTTGGTAAACTGGCCTTCTTTAGGGTATATTCAGGAACATTGAACTCAGGTTCATATGTACTGAACTCCACAAAGAACAAAAAGGAACGTGTCGGAAGAATACTTCAGATGCATGCCAACAAGAGAGAAGATTTAGAGAAGGTGTATTCAGGAGATATTGCTTCGGCAGTAGGTCTAAAGACTACGGCCACCGGTGATACCCTTTGTGATGAAAAACATCCTGTTATACTTGAATCTATGGACTTCCCAGAACCGGTTATCAATGTTGCTATAGAACCTAAGACCAAGGTTGGACAGGATAAGATGGGTGAAGCTTTAGCTAAGCTTGCTGAAGAGGATCCTACATTCAAAGCTTATACCGATGATGAAACAGGTCAAACAATTATTGCAGGTATGGGAGAACTCCATCTTGAAATAATCGTTGACAGATTACTTCGTGAATTTAAGGTAGAAGCCAATGTAGGTGCACCACAGGTAGCTTATAAAGAATCCTTTACCAAGACAGTTGAGGTTGATAGCAAATATGCAAGACAATCCGGTGGACGAGGTCAGTATGGTCACTGTAGAGTTCGCTTTGAGCCTATGGATGCCAATGCAGAGAAAACCTTCGAATTTGTTTCTGAGGTTGTCGGCGGAGCAATTCCCAAGGAATATATACCTGCTGTCGGTGCCGGTATAGAAGAAGCATCAAAGGCCGGAATTCTTGGTGGATATCCTGTACTGGGTATAAGGGCTGTTGTATATGATGGTTCATATCACGAAGTTGACTCAAGTGAAATGGCATTTAAGATAGCAGGTTCTATGGCATTTAAGGATGCTATGCACAAGGGTGGTTCTGTACTTCTTGAACCTGTTATGAGAGTTGAGGTTACTGTACCTGATGATTATATGGGAGATGTAATCGGTGATATAAGCTCTCGTCGTGGTCGTATTGAGGGAACCGATGACTTAAATGGCTCGAAGCTGATACATGGATATGTTCCGCTATCTGAGATGTTTGGATATGCTACTTCACTTAGATCCCGTACTCAGGGTCGTGGTGCATACTCAATGTACTTTAACTCATATGAGCAGGTACCTAAGAGTGTTCAGGAAAAGGTACTAACAACAAAAGGCAAGAATTAACTGACTAACACCAACTGACAAAATAAGCAATATATTATATTTTCATTTCTTAATGCTTGAAAATATTTCTAACTTGAAATATAATAGGGCATATGAGGCAATATATAAAACAAGCCACACGAGGAGATATCCCCAGCGAGGGGAATCCGGGCGTGAAAACTATTTGCTTAAAAGCATTTATTTTAAAGGAGGAAGTTGTAAAATGGCTAAGGCTAAATTTGAAAGAAACAAACCGCATTGTAATATCGGTACAATAGGTCACGTTGACCATGGTAAGACAACTCTTACAGCAGCTATTACCAGAACTCTTCATGAGAGACTTGGTACAGGCGAAATCGTAGCATTTGATAAGATTGATAAGGCTCCCGAAGAGAAGGCAAGAGGAATCACAATTTCTACTTCTCACGTTGAGTATGAGACAAACAATAGACACTATGCACACGTTGACTGTCCCGGACATGCTGACTATGTTAAGAACATGATTACCGGTGCTGCTCAGATGGACGGCGCTATCCTTGTAGTTGCTGCTACAGACGGTGTTATGGCTCAGACTAAAGAGCATATCTTACTTTCTCGTCAGGTAGGTGTTCCTTATATAGTAGTATTTATGAACAAATGTGACATGGTTGATGATCCTGAATTATTAGAGTTAGTTGAAATGGAAATCAGAGACCTATTAACAGAGTATGAGTTCCCTGGAGATGACTCACCTGTAATTCAGGGTTCAGCTCTTAAAGCTCTTGAAGATCCTACAAGTAGCTGGGGAGATAAGGTACTTGAGTTAATGGAAGCTGTTGACACTTGGATTCCTGATCCTCAGAGAGAAAGTGATAGACCTTTCCTTATGCCTGTTGAGGACGTATTCTCAATTACTGGTCGTGGTACAGTTGCTACAGGCCGTGTTGAGCGTGGTCAGTTAAAGGTTTCTGAAGAAGTAGAAATCGTTGGTATCAAGGAAGAGACCCGTAAGGTAGTTGTAACTGGTATCGAGATGTTCAGAAAGCTTCTGGACTTTGCTCAGGCTGGAGATAACATTGGTGCACTTCTTCGTGGCGTTCAGAGAACAGATATCGAAAGAGGTCAGGTTCTTTGCAAACCCGGCTCAATCAAATGCCACAGGAAATTTACCGCTCAGATTTACGTATTGACAAAGGAAGAAGGCGGACGTCATACACCTTTCTTCAATAACTATAGACCTCAGTTCTATTTCAGAACAACTGACGTTACCGGCGTAATCAATCTTCCTGAAGGCACAGAGATGTGCATGCCTGGCGATAACGTAGAGATGACTATCGAACTGATTCATCCTATCGCTATGGAGCAGGGATTAGGTTTTGCTATCCGTGAGGGTGGTAGAACAGTAGGTTCAGGTAAGGTTGCTACAATAATTGAATAAACTCCGCGGTAAACGGATTAATCCATGATAAAATTGGCAGATGCCGAGCTTGCTCGAGCATATGACAGATTTTTCATGGATAAGCGTAGCGCGAACGAGAAAGTCGAAGACTTTCGAGTTAATCCGTTTTAAGCGAAGGGCTGTAATGAATATAAGGAGACAGAAAGCGTATTTTGCTTTCTGTCT
>SHOH01000026.1:21137-29744 GCA_004294845.1 Anaerolineaceae bacterium | reverse complement strand
AAATGTATAAACTTTCCCATTTTACAAACAATATAAATAGATGAAATCTTTGTAGCAATTAACTAAAATAACTAATCATAAATGGAGGAAGATATATGAAAGCTACTGGTATTGTAAGAAGAATAGATGATCTTGGTCGTGTGGTAGTACCAAAAGAGATTAGGCGTACATTAAGAATTCGAGAAGGAGACCCTTTGGAGATATTTACAGACAGGGAAGGAGAAATAATACTTAAGAAATACTCTCCAATCGGTGAACTTGGTCAATTCGCTAAACAGTACGCAGATTCCTTAACTCAAACCACAGGACATATAGTTGCTATTACTGACAAGGATCAATTTATCGCAGCTGCAGGCCCTACAAAGAAGGATCTTTTACAAAAAAGTATCAGTCGTGATTTAGAAGAGCTCATCAATGAACGGGAAAGTGTTATCGCATCAAATGATGATAAAAATTATATAAGAATTACTAATGAGGATGACAGCGAGTTTACTTATCAGGTAATCAGCCCAATTATAAGTGAAGGTGATGCCATAGGTTCGGTGATTATCCTGACTAAGGATACAAAGGTTAAGTTCGGAGAGATGGAAATGAAGCTAGCTAGTACAGCAGCTGCATTTTTAGGACGACAAATGGAGCAGTGATCGCGAAGAAGCGGATTAGTCCAAGAGGAATGGTATGAGGATAAACGCAACGTGTGCTCTGAAGCTTTGCTTCAGAGCTAATCCACTTATTTATGAGATAACAGTGCTAGATTCAAGCAAGCGAAAGAAATTCTTTCTTTCGCTTCTTTTAATTAAATGGTATAATCTGCATAAGAAGAAACGGAGAAGATAAACATGGAAAAAATTTATAGTTTTGATGAATTTATGGATATAATAAGAAGATTAAGAAGCAAGGATGGCTGCCCTTGGGATAGAGAGCAAACTCATGAAAGCTTAAAGCAGTGCTTGATAGAGGAGTGTTATGAGGTTGTAGAAGCCATTAATAATAAGGACAGTAGAAATCTATGCGAAGAGCTGGGAGATGTTATGTTACAGGTGGCGATGCATAGTGTTATTGCAGAAGAAAAAAACGAATTTAGTGTTTGGGATGTAATATCGGAAGTAAGTAAAAAGATGATACGCAGACACCCTCATGTATTTGGTGATTTGGAAGTCGAATCATCTGAAGAGGTCCTAAAGAATTGGGAGGATATTAAAAGTCAAGAAAGTGAGGATATCGGACCCGAACATGAGCTTCTGAAAATTCCTAAAGCCCTTCCGGCAAATATTAGGGCAGAAAAGGTGCATAAAAAAGTAGTAAAATTTGGAGTGGAACTTGGCAGCAAAGATCAGGCGATGGAGCATATAGCTAAGAGGCTTGAGAAGCTTAATAAATCCATAGAATCAGGTGAAAATCCCCTGATTTTTGATGATTTTGGTTCTCTACTCTTTCAAATCATAAAATTATCGCTGATTTTACAGATAAATGCAGAAAATTCCTTGACAAATGCTACTAATAAGTTTATAAATAGACTTATAGATGGGCTTTTCCTAAATGAGGAAAACGTCTGAGATCTATGCGATATCACCACTGCTGAGTAAGAAGCTTTGTGGCGGTGAAAAATAAATAAACACTTTAGAGGAGGAGCGAATCCATGAACAAAGCAGAATTAGTTGCAGCGATTGCAGAAAAAACCGAATTTTCAAAAAAAGATTCAGAAAAAGCTCTAAGAGCTTTCATCGATGTAGTAACAGAGGAATTAAAAAAAGGTGGTAAGGTACAGTTGGTAGGTTTTGGAACTTTCGATGTGGTTGACAGACCCGCTAGAACCGGAAGAAATCCTTTGACTAACGAGCCTATGAAGATTGCTGCTTCTAAGGCACCAAAGTTCAAAGCAGGCAAGGCTTTAAAGGACGTTATTAACGCATAGTAAATTTGATTTAATTGACGAAAGAGGCTGTTTTAAATTCCGTATCTCTTAGGGGGTGTAGGGCGTTTAAAGCAGCCTTTTATCTAGCGAATGAAATAAAGTGTGAAAGATAAATCCTTCACACGGCAAATTTGTGTCTTAGGCCCAAAGTTTGCAGACTTTAAGAAAGGCATGGTTATTAATATGAGATTAGATAAATTTTTAAAGGTATCAAGGTTGATAAAGAGAAGGACTATAGCAAATGAAGCATGTGATGCCGGGCGTGTTACTATTAACGGTAAGACTGCAAAGGCTGGGACTGAAGTAAAAACAGGTGATATAATTGAAATTGGGTTCGGCAATAAATCAGTAAAAGTAGAAGTCCTTGATATTCAGGAGACTGTTAAAAAGGATGAAGCAAAAGAATTAATTAAGTATCTTTAACCCGTCATTAAGAGAAAGGTCATCTCATATACTTAAAAAGATAAACTTGATCTTTTTTAGAGCAAGCTGTCTATATGTATTAAATATGAGGAGGCTTTTCCATGGATGAAAGACAACAGGTTTTAAAGGGACATAAGTTGAATATTAATGCCAGAAAAACTGCAGCTATTACCGGTGTTAACGATGTATTATCCTTTGATGCCGGTGAGGTGCTATTACAGACGGAGCAGGGTATTTTGATGATTAGAGGTAGTGAACTGCATGTAAATCGTCTGACACTTGAAAAAGGAGAGGTAGATATCGACGGACGAATTGACAGTCTAACCTATTCTGATACTGCAAATCATGGCAAGACCGGGGAGTCTTTATTCGGCAGGCTTTTTAAATAGGAGGCCTGTATGAATCAAGGAATAACCATAGAGCTACAATTTTTCATGATCTCAATATTATGGGGAGCATTAGTACTTCTGGCTTATGATCTTCTTAGGATATTAAGAAGAATTATTCGGCACAACACATTCTTTGTGGCGGTCCAGGATTTGGTTTTTTGGGTTTTAGCCAGCGTATTTATATTTGCAATGATATATGTAAAAAATAGCGGAACCATACGTGGTTTTTCTGTTATGGGTATGGTAATGGGTATGGTTATCTATCATTACATATTAAGCGATTGGATTGTCAAGCTTATTAGTCGTTTGATTCTTTTATTATTGCGGCCTTTTTTTATTGTCATAAATTATATACGCAAAGGATTAAGATATTTTAAAAATAAAATAAAATTATTGAATAATAGGATATATGGCCAATTGAAAAGAAAGTCCAAATCAGTTAAGATATTATTAGATAGCCGTAGGCAAAAAAGAATTCAAAAGAAAAAAGACCGCAAGAATGAAAAAAAGAAATTGGCGAAGAGAAGTAATCAAAATAAGCAAGATAAGCAAAGCGCAAAGAAAGCAAAGAGAGCCAAAGCTTGAAGAAATGACAAGAATATAAAGGATTAATAAACAAGAGGTGGCATAATGGGAAGGAAAAATAAAAAGGGGACAGGCAGCGGAATAATTGTATTTGTCGTTTTATGCATCTTCGGTATTGTTGCGTTCGGTAAAATTAAGCTTGAAGATAAGAAAAAGAATCTCGATAACAGAATGAAGAACCTAGAAACACAAATTAATAATGAGAAAGAAAGAGCAATTGATATTAAGAACTTAGAAGCCTATGTTCAGACCAAAAAATATATTGAAGAAATAGCCAGGGAGAAATTAGGATTGGTTTATGATTATGAAATTATCTTTCAAGAAGAAAGTAAAAAATAAATTTTTACCATTGACATTTTATTATAAAGCAGATATAATGAATTTCGTGGCTTTGGCGAAGTAGCTCAGTTGGCGAGAGCATGCGGTTCATACCCGCAGTGTCGGCGGTTCAAATCCGTCCTTCGCTATTTTTTTATGCTCAAAAATGGTATTAAGAATGTGGGCTGGTTGAAAACTTTATAGGGCGTCGGTATCCCCAACACAGTGCGTATTAAGGGGACACCGACGCTCTTTAAAAAATGTTTTCAACCAGCCCATCTACTTTGCCTTCATCATTTAATTTTTAGGCAACTTTTCTGAGAGTCTTAAATACAATTACAGGTAAGGACTTTCCTAAATATTTATTATAATTTTTGGGCAAGGTTCTTGAGTGTTTTGTACTAATCTAAGCTATATTTTCTTAGTATCTTAAAATGAATGAGGCTCCTACATTCGATACTATCAGTCTTTTGATGGAATTCTTGTCAAAAAGTTTTTCTATTGCAGTGATTGATTTTGACAAACATTTTGTTTTGCAGTGCCTATAATAAAACGGCATACCAATTCCACATGCTAATCGGTATGCATTAGATTATCGTAGCAAATTATGCAGCAATAGTAAACAAAAAGGAGCGAAGCAAAATGAAAGGCAATAATAAAAGGGCAATTTTAATCTATGTAATAGGATTCGTCATAGCTAGGGCATCTTTCTTGGGTATTAATCCATTGGCCATAGGCTTTTTTACAGCGGCATATTTGGAGAAGGTCAGCCCCGGCATACTTTTTCTAACTATATTGGTAGGGATTGGTTCGGTTATGTCACCTACAATGGTGTTAAAATACCTGCTTACTATGATTAGCGCGGTTGTTTTATTGGAATCGCCTTTTTTAAAGAAAAGGGAGTTACCTACTAAAATCTACTTTTATATACCGGCTGTTCTCTTAGGGATATTTGCTATGATGGAGGCAGCTGCAAACGGATGGAAGCCTGATTTTGCCATGATGGCAGTATTAGAAGCTATAATTGCCTATGTGTCAGGAATGATATTTAGTATGGGGACAGGTTTTATAATTAAGCAGCCCAAAGGGACTAAGATGACCAATGAGGAAATGATTAGCTTAAGCCTAATGGTTGCGGTTATTATCTATGGAATACCAAATATAAGCAATCCTTTTATAGCTCCTATAGAAACTCTTGTTTATTTTGTAATTATGCTTTTTACATATAAGTATGGGGCCGGTCAAGGGGCGGTCACAGGAGCAGTGGCTGGTTTTGCATTAAGTCTACGTGGAGAGCCCCTTAGTGGTATTGCTATGCTTACAATGATGGGAATTGTACCTGCTTTGTTTCGAAGCCTTGGAAGAATTCCTACTGCGGCGGTATTTTCATTGACTACCGCAATTATAAGCTTGGTTTATGAAGAGGCTGCAATATCAATAAGAGAGATAGGTGCATTAAGCTCTGCCTTGCTATTATTTTTACTATTACCAAAAAGTATAATCTACAGGGTGGATTATGATAAGGATGGCATAGGACAAAGCCTTTTGTCAGCGGATAATTTAAAAAAGCTTGCCAATACAAGAATGAAGATATTTTCAGATTCATTTTTAAAGCTTTCCAAAACCTTAGAAACAATTACAGAAAGACAGACTAAGATAAAGCAAAAGGAAATTGATTTAATATTTGAAGATATATCGGAAAGGCTTTGTAAAAACTGTAAAAATTGCAGCTTTTGCTGGGAGTCACATTTTAAGGAAGCTTATAAGGCCACCTGTGACATGTTTGAAGTTGCAGAGAAAAAAGGCTATATTGAAAATAAGGATATTCCGGAATATTTTCTGGAATTTTGCATTTGCTCAGATGAACTTGTACTAGAAACAAATAGAGGCTTTGAGATTGCTAAACTAAATAATATATGGAGTAACAGGTTGGCTGAAAGCAGGGAAGTAATCGCGGGGCAGCTTAAGGAGGTTTCGTCAGCTATACACACGCTAACCGGGGACATATACAGTGCGGCAAGAGTTATGAGAAATGAAGAGGGTAAGGTGATAAGAAGATTAAGAACACAGCATATTGATGTGAAAAATATCACTGTAGTGGAGAGAAAGGATAAGCGTAAGGAGCTTGTATTGAATGCTGCTGTAGGAAAAAACCGCTGTATTACCACTAAGGAAGCAGCCTCATGGATATCAGAAGTCTTGGGAGTAAAATTCGTAGTATCTGGTGCTTCAAAATCCGTCTTGTCTAAAAAATATGAAGAATATATCTTTGTGGAGGATACAAAATTTAAGGTGTTGACCGGGGTAGCAAGGGCTATGAAGGATAGTATATCAGGCGACAATTTCTCTATAATGAAGCTGGAAAGCGGAGAGGAGGTTATCGCTCTGGCGGATGGTATGGGTACAGGTAAGGAAGCAGCAGATGAAAGCGAGACGGTTTTGGCATTACTGGAGCAGCTTTTGGAGGCCGGATTTAAGACGGAGACGGCAGTTAAGCTTATTAATTCCAATCTGGTTCTAAAGGCTGATAAACAAACTTTCTCTACTATTGATATTGGCACCATCAATCTTTGTACAGGTATGTGTGAATTTGTTAAGATAGGGGCGGCGTCCACGTTTATTAAGCGTGAAAATTGGGTGGAGACTATCAGCTCTACTACACTCCCGATTGGTATGTTTAAAGCAGTGGATTATGATTCTGTAACGAAGAAGCTATATGAAGGGGATATAGTAATTATGGTTACGGATGGTGTGCTTGACTGCTTGCAGATAGAGGATAAGGAGAAATATATGGAGAAGATTATAATGGATATAAAGAGCAATAATCCGCAGGAAATTGCCAATCGCATCCTAGATCATACTCTATCTCAAAGAAATTATATTCCTATGGATGATATGACTGTAATTGCGGCTGGAATCTGGTTAAAATAAAGGAAGTGGAAAATAGCATTGAAATTTCATATGGAAAGGATTAGAATACTATTGATACTGTGAATCGGCAAGAGCCGCCAAATAAGGGAAATCATGTTAAGAAGAGCAGCAGACTATATTAAATCCCATAACTTAATCGAAAATGGAGATAGGGTCCTCCTTGGTGTGTCCGGTGGAGCTGATTCTGTATGCCTTTTGCATATACTGTCTACTCTTTATCAAGATAATGACGTAGAATTTTTTGTGGTTCATGTACATCATGGTATCAGGGATGAGGAGGCCGACAGGGATGAAGCTTTTGTAAAGGCATTATGTGAAAGCTTAAAGGTTGGGTATAGCTCTTACCATTATGATGTTGTATCTCTAGCAAGAAAAGAAGGGCTTTCTGAGGAAGAAGCAGGTCGAAAGGTACGCTATGAAGCCTTTACGGATGCATCTATTAGGTTTAAGTGTAATAAGGTGGCTATTGCACATAATAAAAATGATAACGCAGAAACAATTCTCTTTAATTTGTTTCGTGGAAGCGCAGTTAAAGGGTTGACCGGGATGGATTCTCTTATTACAATGAAGACGGATGTCGGTAGTATTACCATTATCCGTCCGCTTTTGTCTATAACCCGAGAAGAGATAGAGGCATATTTAGAAGAAAATAATTTGCAATATCAGGATGATTCAACTAATTTTAGTAATGCATATAGCAGGAATAAAATTAGGAATCAGATTCTTGTCTATGCAAGGGATCAAATTAATACTAATGTGATAGAGCATATTACGAATGCAGCGGATCATCTTGATGAGGCCTATGTATTTATTGAAAATTATATTAATAATCGCTACCAAGCAATAGTAAGAGAATGCGGTAAGTCCTATGAATATCTAACCCATGATTTGGATAGTGAGGATATCGTAATAAGAAAGGGTATAATAAGAAAAATACTGGGAGAGCTTTCAGGTAGCTTAAAGGATATCGAAGCGAAACATGTGAATGATGTATTATCGCTTGGCAAAAAACAGGTAGGCAAGATGATTAACCTTCCCTATGGAATGATTGCCTTAAAGAAATACGATAGAATAAAGTTATACATTGAATACTCTAAAAGTGAGCGAGATTTTTTTGATCATGAGGCTATAGTGTCGCTTGATTTAGTAGTTCCCGGAAGAATTGATCTGGAACAATATGGAGCATATATTGAGGCAGCTGTCTTTGATTATAAAAAAAACCTACCATTTCCTAAAAATAGTTGTATGAAGTGGTTTGATTATGATAAAATAGAAAATACTCTTAAACTAAGGACAAGAAATACTGGAGATTATCTGCAGATAGATAGTCAAGGTGGGAGAAAAAAGCTTAAAGATTATTTTATTGATATGAAAATCCCCAAAGAAGAGCGAGATGGGGTGCTTCTTGTTGCTGACGGGAGTCATATTCTATGGGTTATCGGATATGGCAATCGGATTAGTGAAAAATATAAAATCAGTAACGAGACAAAGCAAATACTATCTATGAATTATATATGCAAAGGAGAAGTAAGATGATAGATAATATTAAGGTCTTAATATCTGAAGAGCAGGTTAATGTAAGAATTAATGAATTAGCCAGGCAGATTAGTAAGGATTATGAAGGAAAAAGTGTGCATCTTATCTGCATTCTAAAGGGAAGCGTATTTTTTAGCTGTGATCTAGCCAAGAGAATTACCATTCCTGTTACTATGGACTTTATGTCAGTCTCCAGCTATGGAGATGAGAGGGTAAGTTCAGGAAGAGTAAGGATCGTGAAGGACTTGGATGAATCCATACAGGATAAGGATGTGCTTATTATAGAGGATATTATAGATTCGGGAAGAACCCTTGCATATTTGAAGGAGCTATTAAGCAGTAGAGCACCTAGAAGCTTGAATATCTGTACTTTGCTTGACAAGCCGGAGCGAAGAGTCACTGAAGTGGATGTAAAATATGTTGGATTTGAGATACCCGATGAATTTGTTGTGGGATATGGCTTGGATTATCAGCAAACATTAAGAAATCTGCCCTATGTAGGGGTAGTGT
>SHOH01000026.1:14652-21037 GCA_004294845.1 Anaerolineaceae bacterium | reverse complement strand
TATGGCTTGGATTATCAGCAAACATTAAGAAATCTGCCCTATGTAGGGGTAGTGTGAAGAAATGACTAATCCGCTTATGCGCGGAAATTAACTTTATAGGAGGTTGTTTGGTGAGGAAACAAATGAAGGGATACGGTTTTTACTTAATTATTCTAGCCATAATTTTTATAACGGTTTTCCTATCCGATAGTTTTGAAATAAATAATCAGAATGCATATAATCGTTCTCACTTTACACAGGATGTAGAAGCGGGAAGGGTTAGCTATGTTGACATACATCCCAATCAGGAGTTGTATTCGGGTGAAGTCAGGGTTAGATTTAAGGATCAGGAGCAGAGGGAAAGTTTCGATGCACTAGATGTAAGGGAAATAGAGAGTATATTATTTGAAGCGGGCATTGATTATACAACGCATAAAATCTCAAAGCCAAACTGGTTCTTGTCAACAGTTCTGCCTTACATTCTGATATTTATAGTGGTAATAGCCTTGTTTTCATTCTTATCAAATCAAGCTTCTGTTGGTGGCGGAAATAGTAAGGTAATGAATTTTGGAAAAAGCCGGGCCAAATTGTCTACGGAGGATAGCAAGAAAACAACCTTTAAGAATGTAGCCGGACTTGATGAAGAAAAGGATGAACTTAAGGAAATTGTCGATTTCTTAAAATCACCTAAGAAATATATCCAGGTAGGAGCCAGAATCCCAAAGGGAGTTCTTCTTGTAGGACCTCCGGGAACAGGTAAGACATTATTAGCAAAGGCAGTGGCCGGTGAAGCGGGTGTACCGTTTTTCTCAATATCCGGTTCTGACTTTGTTGAAATGTTTGTAGGTGTTGGTGCATCAAGAGTAAGGGATTTATTTGAGGATGCAAAGAAGAATTCACCATGTATTGTATTTATCGATGAGATAGATGCAGTAGCAAGACGCAGAGGTACAGGAATGGGCGGCGGACATGATGAAAGAGAACAGACCCTAAATCAGTTGCTTGTGGAAATGGACGGCTTTGGTGTAAATGAAGGAATTATAGTTATGGCTGCTACCAACAGAGTAGATATATTAGATCCTGCAATACTGCGGCCAGGGCGTTTTGATAGAAAGGTTGCTGTGGGACGTCCTGATGTAAAGGGCAGGGAGGAAATTCTTCGTGTACATTCTAGGGGCAAACCCTTAGGTGATGATGTGGACTTAAAGCAGGTTGCTCAGACTACAGCCGGATTTACCGGTGCTGACCTTGAGAATCTGATGAATGAGTCGGCTATCGGTGCAGCAAGAGATAACAGAGGATTTATAAATAACGAGGATATTAAGAAAGCATTTATAAAGGTTGGAATAGGTACAGAGAAAAAGAGTAAGGTAATCAGTGATAAAGAAAAGCGTATTACAGCATATCACGAAGCCGGTCATGCAATATTGTTTCATGTATTGCCGGATGTGGGGCCTGTATATACAGTGTCAATCATACCGACAGGAGGCGGGGCGGCAGGCTTTACTATGCCACTTCCTGAAAAGGATGAAATGTTCCATACTAAGGGGCGAATGCGTCAGGAAATAATAGTAGGCCTGGGAGGAAGAGCTGCTGAGGAGTTGGTGCTTGAGGATATAACCACAGGAGCCTCTCAGGACATTAAGGTAGCAACCAAGACAGCCAGATCTATGATAACTCGCTATGGCTTCTCTGAGAAAATAGGAATGGTCAATTACGAGCAGGATGAGGATGAAGTCTTTATCGGCAGAGACTGGGGACATACCAGAAGTGTCAGTGACAATGTAGCTAACAAAATTGATGAAGAAGTAAGAAATATCATTGATGAATGTTACCAAGAAGCAAAAAGAATTCTTGTAGAGAACAGGGATAAGCTTGACGCCTGTGCAGATTTATTAATTCAGAAAGAACGCATAAATAGAGACGAATTTGAAGCCCTATTTGAGCCAGAGAATCAAGAATCTTTGTAAAAAATGACGAAAAAGACTATCGATTTTTGTAAAGTTTGTGCAGACTTCTATTAGTTTATATGCTATACTAAGCTTGTAAACCCCAATACATTATATAGTTTTTTGCTACACCCCCATAAGTAACAAAATACCTTCTCCGAAAAAGGACAGTCGAAACTGTCCTTTTTTATTGTATAGGAAAGTGCGCCCTATTCAATAAAAATGTGAAAGCAAAATGTACTTTTTGGTATATAAAATAATTGAAGATAATCCAAAAATAAATGAGCATATTAGATTCATAACTCTCTTCCTATAAATAGTCTTAGCATGCAGAAAGGAACATATATGCTCTTACGTTATAATAAATTTCTAAAATATATACTCTTGTTTTTAGTCGGTGGTTTTGCTTATGGTCTAATTGAGATAATGTTTAGAGGATATTCACATATATCCATGCTGGTTGCGGGAGGAATATGCTTTATTTTAATCGGATTAATCAATGAGATCCATTCCCGGGAAATCGCATTAATAAAACAAATGATTATATCTGCAGCTATAGTAACCCTAGTGGAATTCATAACCGGCCTGATAGTAAATGTATATCTGGGACTTAATGTATGGGATTACTCAGATCGGCCCTTAAATTTTATGGGGCAGATATGTATTCGATTTACTATAATATGGTTCTTTCTATCTCCTTTGGCAGTATTTATAGATGATTATATTCGATATTATGTGATGGGAGAAGAAAAACCACACTATAAATTGTTTTAAAATCAAATTACAAACCCCTCTATACTAAAAGCAAAGACACCTCTATACTAAGAGCAAAGAAACATACTACCAAAAATATTAAATTGGGGTTATAATATATAAATCAACTCTTATAACTTACTGTAAAGATATGAAGGATCGATAACAATGAAAATATTATTAGTAGCCATAGATGCCAAATTTATCCACACTAACCTTGCAGTCCATAGCCTTAGGTCTTATTCTGGTCAGTATAAGGATTATATTCATGTTGCCCAGTATTCTATAAATCATAGTAAAGAGGAAATATTTCGGGGAATATATCTCCATAAAGCAGATATTGTGGCGTTCTCATGCTATATATGGAATATTGATATGGTTTTAAGCATTATAGAAAGCTTAAAAAAGGTAGACCCTAAGGTTAAGATATGGTTTGGAGGACCTGAAGTGTCTTATAATCCCAGAGACTACCTATTAAAATATAAAGAACTTGATGGTATAGTAATTGGAGAGGGTGAGCAGACATTTTATGAGCTTATAGAGTATTATCTGGGCATTAGACAGAATCTAGATAATATTCTAGGTATTGCATATAAGAATAGTGCCAGACGACATACATTAGCCGGAAAGATTGAGGATACAACCTGGCAGACAGCACCGCGAAATTTTATGTCATTAGATGATATTCCTTTTGCTTATCCTGATATTGATAGTCTTAAGAATAAGATTATATATTATGAAAGCAGTCGTGGATGTCCATATTCCTGTAGCTATTGTCTGTCCTCTGCTCATCAAGGTGTAAGATATCGCAGTATGGATCTTGTTAAATCAGAGCTAAAAAGATTTTTAGATTATAAGGTGAGGCAAGTTAAATTTGTGGATAGAACATTTAACTGCAATAGGGAACGTGCCCTAGAAATATGGCGATACATTAAGGAAGAAGATAATGGTATTACTAATTTTCATTTTGAAATAACGGCTGATTTGTTAAGTGATGAGGAGCTGGAAACCTTAGCTAGCTTAAGACCCGGTCTTATTCAATTGGAAATAGGAGTGCAGACTACCAATCACGATACCATGAAGGCAATCAAAAGGAAGGTGGACTTTACTAAGCTATCGGCTAATGTGAAACACATAAGAAAAACAGGCAACATCCATCAGCATTTGGACCTTATTGCAGGTCTTCCTTTAGAGGGTTTTACTTCTTTCGAGAAATCTTTTCAGGATGTATATCAGCTTAAGCCTGACCAGCTTCAGCTTGGGTTTCTAAAAGTTCTTAAAGGATCCTTAATTGAAGAGGAATGTAAGAAACATGGGATTGTATATAATAATGAACCTCCTTATGAGGTCCTATATACAAAGCATCTAACCTATGATGAGATAATTGAACTAAAGGGTATCTGTGATATGGTGGAGGTGTATTATAACAGTGGTCAATTTGTATATTCAATTGAATACTTGGAGCACTATTTTGATTCTCCTATGAAGCTATATGCTTCCCTATATCATTATTATGATAAGAATAGACTTTATGAGCTGGCTCATTCAAGGTTAAGACGATATGAAATCTTACTGGAATTCTTTAAAGATATGAATGAATTAAAAGATATGGTTTCGAATTATGAATTTAATGATGGAATGTCTAAAGACGATAAGAGAGAGGAAAATGTTCTTGTTTTTAAAGAGATTCTTTTATTCGACCTCTGCTTAAGAGAGGCTTTAAGGAAGAGACCAGATTATGTCGGAGCTCCTATTTCATATCAAAGCTATAGATTAATTTGTGATAAGCATAAGGTTAACAGATCAAAGATCCATATTGAGAAATTTGTCTATGATGTGTTAGAATCATCAAAGCAAGGAAAAGCCATTAAGAGAGAATGCGTTATATTGTTTGACTACGACAAGAGGAACCCTATAACTAATTCAGCAAACTTTTATGTATTGAATGAATAGAGGTGAAGTATATGGCCACTGCCAGATTATCCAAGAAGGATAAGGAAAAAATACAAAATATCATATCTGCTCTTAACAGGGTATATGGCATAGAAGACAGGTGTTTTTTAAATTATGAGACCCCTTGGCAGTTGTTAATAGCAACCATATTAAGTGCTCAGTGCACTGACGAAAGAGTTAATCAGGTAACGTCTAGTCTTTTTAAAAAATATCCTCGCCTGGAGGATTTTGCATTTGCAGATATAAGAGAGCTTGAGAAAGATGTTCATTCCACTGGATTCTATAGAAATAAAGCGAAGAATATAATTGCCTGTGCACATAGACTAATATTCGAATATGATGGAATTGTTCCAAGAGATATGGATGATTTATTAAGTCTTGCAGGAGTCGGGAGAAAAACTGCTAATGTAATAAGGGGAAACATCTATAATGTCCCCAGCATTGTAGTAGATACTCATGTAAAAAGAGTATCCAAACGTCTTGGCATTACAAAGGAAGAGGATCCGGTTAAGATTGAATTTGATTTAATGAATAAGCTTCCTAAGGAGCAGTGGATACCTTATAATATACAGATCATAACCCATGGAAGAAGCATCTGTAATGCAAGGAGTCCTAAATGTGAGCAATGCTTTTTAAGAGATTATTGTACATATGGAAAGCAAGTATATAAGACTAAATGAAAATAAAGAGGAAATCCCCTTGAATGATGGGATAAAATAATTTAAAATAAATAACAGAGTTGGCGTTACCATCAATTGTTTACAACTACAAATCGTCTATTCTATGTACGGGCTTTAAATTCCTGTAACTTTAGCAAAAGAGCTTTTTTATCCCGAACAGGGGCAGAGGATAATCTATCCATCAGTAGATCGATTTTATAATACGAGCCCTGCTTTTTATAGATTTCTGCCAGAAGCTCAAAAGTTTTGTGATTATCTGTCTTGCAATCCAAAGCTACCTCAAGCACTGCAAGAGCTTCCTTAAGGTAATCATTTATATACAGACGTTCACCCCATTTATGAAGAATGGATACAAGAACCGTATAGTTATTGTCATATTCAGATAGTAGATTAATATTTGCAGCACCATATTTTAATTTTAACTCAGTATTTGAAAAACCACTTAAATTGAGTATTTTTTTATCTGAATGTGAGAGAATAGTATTACGATATGAATTTATAGTTTTATCGGGATTATCCTCCATAGGTAATCTGTCTAAAGGGATAGATATATAATCCAAGCCGGATATATCGACTTTACGAGTTGTGTTTGCCTGGGATTCCTTTTTCCAGAATTCATCCTTACTCTTGTTTGATAGCCGATTGTTCTTACCTATCTCATAATTAAGCCATAGGACAAATATAATTAATAAGCTTATTGAAATAAAATTAACCACAGTTATACACAACCTTTCCATATACATATAAAACAAAACATTAAAAAAGAAGGTGAAAGCATGATTAATTGGCATAATAGGAGAACAAGAAAAATAATATCTACCATAATTATTATTCTTCTTATTCTTTCAATGACTTTGCCTGCTATACTCAGTTTATTTAATTAATATACATAATACATTAAGAATTGTCAATTAAGTTAAGATTTTCTTGAAACTTCCTACTTATATGTTACAATAGGAAGAAATCATTAAAGCACAATTGAAAATCATAAAAATACTAATGATATTATGTTGTTAAAAGTATCGAAACATGAATAATTTATCGAAACAAAATAATTCGTTAAGGGAGGTT
>SHOH01000026.1:10212-14552 GCA_004294845.1 Anaerolineaceae bacterium | reverse complement strand
GGAGGTTTTTTATGAAAAGGCGCGTGACTCATTACTACGCGGTAATAGTATTAACCATTTCCTTTATGCTATTTGGGAATGCCTTTTGTGCATATGCAGCTGAAAACAATAGGATAACTAAGGGTGTTTTTATAGATGAGGTGGATGTTAGCGGTTTGACAGCTAAAGAAGCCGAAGAAAAAATCAACGATTTCGTAAACGATCTTGGTGAAAAAGAAATATCTTTAAGGGTAGATGAGAACATCGTTTCCGCTAAACTGGGAGATTTGGGATATTCCCATAGGATGAGCAATATCATTGATCAAGCACTAAAGCTTGGAACATCCGGAAACTTAATAAAAAGATATAAAGATTTAAAGGATATTGCCCAGGGAGGAGTTCAATATCCTCTTGAATTTACAATAGATGAGAATAAAATCAGAGAATTGGTATCTACTAAAGTATCAGAATTCAATGTAGATCCTGTGAATGCTTCTGTATCCAGAAGTAAAGGAAAAATGGTCTATACAGATCATATTTTAGGTAAGAAGGTAGATGTAGAAGCTACAGTATTAAGTGTTGTCGATGCGATAACAAATTCATGGGACAGAAATAATATTGTTATGGATGCTTACATGGAGGATGTCACTCCTATATATACCAGAGATGTTATAGAATTGTGTAATACGCTATTAGGCAGCTTTAGTACAGAGTATGCGGATTCTGCAGAAGGACGTGCAGCTAATCTGGCAAATGGGGCTAGGCTTATAAACAATACTGTTATATATCCTGGGGAAGTATTCTCCGGTTACGAGCATCTGGCGCCCTTTAATAGTAAGAACGGATATTATAAGGCTGGGGCATATTCGAAGGGAAAGGTTATTGACAGTATCGGTGGTGGAGCTTGTCAGGTTACGACCACATTATATAATGCGGCCTTAGAAGCTGAATTAGAAATAGTTGAGCGACAAGCGCATTCTATGACCATAAGCTACGTGAATTTATCTAGAGATGCAGCCATAGCCGGAACCTACAAGGACTTAAAGTTTATGAACAATACAGATGTTCCTATTCTAATTCAGGCATTTACCAAGGGACGTAAAATTACCTTTAATATCTGGGGACATGAGACCAGAGATACTGACAATAGAAAAGTAGAGTTTGAGACCAGAGTATTATCTGAGACAGCACCACCACCGGATGTAATTGATGAAGATCCAACAAAACCTGTAACCTACAAAAAGGTTACACAATCAGCTCATACAGGCTATAGGACAGAGCTGTACAAGGTGGTTTATGAAAACGGTGTGGAAGTAAGTCGAACTCTTATCAACAAAAGCAGTTATGCCCCTGCTCCAAGGTATATAACTGTTGGTACTAAAGAAGTCGAAGTGGCTCCTAGCAACCCAGAAGGCTCTGATAATATTGATCAAAGTAGGGATAAAGAGGAACATGAATCTGATTTAGATAATAATCAGGAAGTACAAGAAACACAAGAAAATTTGACGAATCCAGATGGTCAGCTTCAGGGGGATATCTATTGGGATTCTGATTGGGATGAGGAAGGTCCGGAGGATGATTAAGATTACACTTTTTGGAGGTATCCTATGAAGTTAGGTAAGATACCCGAGACAATCCTAAAAAGATCTGTATTAAAGCAGATTAGGCATAGAAGAGAAGAAGTGCTTGTAGGTCCTGCTATCGGAGAGGACTGCAGTGTGATAGACTTAAACGGTGACGAGGTTATTGTTATGTCTACAGATCCGATTACCGGAACAGTTCAGGACATTGGAACCCTTGCCGTTCATATTACAGCTAATGATATTGCATCCAGTGGTGCAGAGGTTATCGGCATAATGCTTTCGGTATTATTGCCTGAAAATACTACAGAAGCCGAGCTTAAGAGTATGATGCATGAGGTGGATAAGGTCTGCGAACAGTTGCATATTGAGGTTCTTGGAGGACATACAGAGGTTACAAAGGCCGTAAATCAACCGATTGTCACTGCGACAGGTATCGGAAAGATGAAGAAATCCGATATGATAAAGACATCAGGCGCTATAGCGGGGCAAGAAATTGTTATGACTAAATGGGCAGGATTGGAAGGCACAGCTATAATAGCGAAGGCTAAGGAGCAAGAACTTTTATCCAAGTACTCTGAAGGTTTTATAAAAAAAGCACAAAAAATGCTTGACAATATATCTGTAGTTCCTGAGTCAAGAGTTGCTATGAAGGTCGGTGTCACCTCCATGCATGATGTCACGGAGGGTGGAATTTTCGGAGCATTATGGGAAATTGGTGCTGCTTCTAAGGTTGGTATTGAAGTGGATTTGCAAAAAATTCAGCTAAAGCAAGAGACGGTAGAAATCTGTGAATTCTTTGATCTTAACCCTTATATGCTAATATCAAGCGGTTGCATGCTGATTGTATGCGATAGTGCCAATCTCTTAGTGGATCGGCTTAAAGAAGAAGGTATATCGGCCTGTGTAATCGGACGCATAACAGAGGGTAATGACAGGATTGTAATTAACGGTGAGGAAGTACGCTACTTGGAACCACCGAGAATGGATGAATTATATAAGGTGATGTGATTGATAGAATAAAATAGTAATAATATCCCACAATAAATTACTGTCAATCACCTGTTAAAAGTAACCGATAAATATATATAGGCCTACTTATTTTACATACTATAAAAGGTCGGAATGAGAGGAAAGTATGAGAGAAAAGATACTATCAGCAATTGATAAGGACAGTAAATTGTCTGCAGCGGATCTGGCAATTATGCTGGGATCTGATGAAGAAGAGGTAAGGACTATTATAAAGCAGTTGGAGGATGAGCATATTATATGCGGATATCCAACCTTAATTAATTGGGACAAGGTTAAATGTGAAAGAGTTACGGCCTTAATAGAGGTGAAGGTTACACCTCAGAGAGGATTGGGATTCGATAAAATTGCTGAAAGAATCTATCAATTTGATGAGGTTCAATCGGTTTATCTAATGTCCGGCGGATTTGATCTTACGGTCATTATTGAAGGTAAGACCATGAGAGAGGTGGCAAACTTCGTGGCGGCTAAGCTGGCACCTATGGATGCGGTTCAAAGCACAGCCACCCATTTTGTTTTAAAAAAATACAAAGAACACGGTCTGCCTCTAGTACAGGTAAGGCAAGATGAAAGGATGTTGATTAGCCCTTGAGAAACCCATTATCAAAAAATGTAGTTACTATTCAGCCATCAGGAATTAGAAAATTCTTTGATATAGTAAGTGAGATGAAGGATGCAATTTCCCTTGGTGTCGGGGAGCCCGATTTTGATACTCCTTGGCATATCAGAGAGGAAGGAATTTATTCCTTAGAAAAAGGGAGAACCTTTTATACATCAAACTCTGGTTTGAAAGAATTAAAAGTCGAAATCTGCAAATATCTACATAGGAGATTCGATTTACAATACGATTACGAGCATGAGACTCTGGTTACTGTGGGAGGAAGTGAAGCAATTGATTTAGCACTTCGTGCCATGATTGATCCCGGTGACGAGGTCCTTATTCCCCAACCTTGTTTTGTATCATATCATCCATGCGCTATTCTTGCAGGAGGGGTACCGGTTGTAATAGAGCTTAAGGGTGAGAATGACTTCAAATTGACAAAACAGGAGTTATTGTCGGCAATAACTGAGAAGACCAAGATATTAGTACTTGCATTTCCCAGCAATCCTACAGGAGCAGTCATGGATTATGATGATCTGAAGGATATTGTTGATGTAATTATAGAGAAGGATTTATATGTAATTTCTGATGAAATATATTCAGAACTTTCCTACGGGAAGAAGCATGTGTCTATAGCATCTTTCCCTGGAATGAAGGAACGTACAATTGTTATTAATGGATTTTCAAAATCCTACGCTATGACAGGCTGGAGACTTGGTTATGCTACCGGCCCGGCAAATATTATTGAGCAGATGATTAAGATACACCAGTTTGCCATAATGTGTGCTCCTACTACAAGCCAATATGCTGCAGTTGAAGCTTTAAAGAACGGGGATTCTGATGTTGAGATGATGAAGGATGCATATGATAAGCGAAGAAGGTATCTTGTGCATGCCTTTAATAATATGGGGCTTACATGCTTTGAACCATTTGGAGCTTTTTATGTATTTCCATGTATCAAGAGCCTAAATATGACATCTGATGAATTTGCTACTCAGCTCTTGATGGAGGAAAAGGTCGCTGTAGTTCCGGGAACGGCCTTTGGAGAATGTGGAGAGGGATATTTGAGAATATCCTATGCTCATTCCTTAGATAATCTTAAAATCGCTATAGAAAGAATCGAACGATTCGTTAAAAAACACCAATAAGCT
>SHOH01000026.1:6858-10112 GCA_004294845.1 Anaerolineaceae bacterium | reverse complement strand
TACTCAGGAGGTAAAACCTCCGTTATATGTTGTGATATATTATAGTTTACTCAGGAGGTTACAAGAATGACTACAATGAATGTGGATCATATCAATCCCTTTTTGATGGCATCATCAAAAATATTTAGGGAAATGTGCTTTATTGAGCCTAAGGTTGGAAAGCCATTTGTCAGGGATCCGATATTCTTGGATAATACTCTTCTAATAATTATCGGCTTTACCGGTAAAATGAAGGGTCAAGTGATGATATCATTTGAGCAAGATATTGCATTAGATATCGCTTCCAAGATGATTATGATGCCTATTACTGAGATGGATGATTTTGCAAAGAGTGCAATAAGTGAACTGGGAAATATGATTCTTGGCAATGCTGCCACCATATTTTCAACTCAAGGGATTGACATCGACATAACACCGCCGACTATAGGAAGTGGTACTATGTCATTTTCCCATACCTATACTAAAAACATATGTGTTCCATTCATATATGAGGAAAACAAAAGTATAGATGTTAACATTGCTGTTAAGGGTGATTAAATTTGAATATTATATTATTGGAACCGGAGATTCCTGCAAATACCGGAAATATCGGTAGAACCTGTGTGGCTACCGGTACTAAGCTACATTTAATCGAACCCATGGGATTTCGATTAAATGAGAAACAGATAAAAAGAGCAGGTCTTGATTATTGGAATGATTTAGACTTAATAGTTTATGACAGTTACCAGGAATTTTTAGAAAAGAATAAATATCCTAAGATCTATATGGCCACAACAAAAGCAGTCAAGACTTATACCAATGTTAGGTATGAATCTGACTGCTATATAATGTTTGGTAAAGAAAGTGCAGGAATTCCTGAGGAGCTACTGCTTGCCAACAAGGAGAATTGCATCCGAATTCCCATGGTCGGGGATATAAGATCATTAAACCTTGGTAATAGCGCTGCAATTATTCTTTATGAAGCCTTAAGACAGAATAATTTCGCAGGTATGAATACTATAGGCTGTCTTCATAAGCATAATTGGAAGGAGGTTAATGTCCACGAATAAGTGGATTAGTCCATGGGAAACAACACATTTTATTCTGCTGATCTTGTTAGGGAGAAGATAAATTCTGTTCCCACACCCTCCGTACTTATAACATTGATATTCTCATTATGGGACTGGATAATTTCCTTTGAAATGGATAAGCCCAGACCTGTACCTTTCTTATCCTTGCCTCTGGAGGCATCAGTCTTGTAGAATCGATCCCATATCTTTTTAATCGAATCCTTGGGTATACCTATACCGTAATCTTTAACCGAAACAAATATCTTGTCTCCTCTTTCTTCGGTAGAAACCTTTATTTGAGAATTATTGTGGCTAAATTTTATGGCATTATCGATAAGGTTATACATTACTTGCTGAATCTTCCCCATGTCTGCATCCACGTAGGTTTCTTCTGCGGTAAATACGAGATTAAGGGTTATTTTTTTATCTCTGCAGGCTCCTTCAAAGCTCTCTGCGGTTTTCTTAATAACAAGGTTAATATCAAAGGATACAATATCAAGCAAAGTGCTTCGAGTATCGAATCTGTTAAGCTCCAAGAGACCTGTGGTCAATTTGTTTAACCGTTCTGTTTCGTCAACTATAATATTCAGATACTTATCTTGCATATCTGTGGGAATTGTACCATCCATAATTGCTTCGGCATATCCTTTTATAGAGGTAAGGGGAGATCTGAAATCATGGGAGATGTTTGCGACAAACTTCTTCTGATAGTCGTCAAGTTTACTGATTTCCTCAGCCATATATGAAATTGCTGCACCAATCTCTCTATATTCACTTAGCCCCTTAATATTAAGCTTGTAACCGTAGTTACCTGAACTGTACTCCATGGCAGCTTGTATTAAATTCTTCAAGGGTTTTGCAGTGATGTAATATATATAAAGAAAAATTATCAAGAGTAAAGGGAAAAATAATAGGAAGCATATATTGATTACATCAAGATAAATATTAGCTTTATTTTCTATCTCACTCATAGGTGAGTGAAGTACTATATATCCTCTTAGCTGAAAATTATAATCTATTCTTTGAATAATACTTAGCATAGGTTCATAGAATAAGTTGCTTAGCATGGTATATTCATGCATATTTGAATTTAAAAATTCGGGGTCAAGGTCATTTATGTTTACATCCGGAGGGTTATTTACATTGGAGGAATCAGCTACAATTATTCCTTCCCTATTCACAATCCAAACGCGTATATTTAAGTAAGTATCAATGGATGTGAATTGGGAAGCGAGATCATCAAATGCTGTACTATCCTCAATGAAATTTCCTCTGTATGCATTGGTTATTAATGAAGCCTCTTTATATAAGAGATTGACCTGATCTTTTTTTAATCTATTTTCCAGCAGAGACATACCATATGTATTTAAAAAAATGAAGACAGCCACAGCTGAAATCAGAAAACATATGATTAACCTTGACCACAGAGTTTTTTTCATGGTATTGCCTCGCCTTCCATAATAGTATTTGAATATATTTATCTTCTGGGGTTTCGTAGCTCAAACTTATAGCCGATGCCCCATACGGTAGAAAGACTCCAATCACCGTGATCTTTTATCTTTTCTCTTAGTCTCTTAATGTGTACATCAACTGTTCTGGTATCTCCGTAATATTCATAACCCCAGATATGATCAAGAAGCTGTTCTCTGGTAAATACCTGATTAGGATTGGATGCCAGGAAATAAAACAATTCCAACTCTTTAGGGGGCATTTCTATACTCTTTCCGTAATATTGTACTGAATAGTTGCTGATGTTAATAATTAAATCCGAATATTTTACGTATTCACCCGTAAGTTTTTCTGCCTCATCCTCATTAGTGACCGGATTAAATCTTCTTAGTACAGCACGTACTCTTGCAACCAGTTCCTTAGAATCAAAGGGTTTGATTACATAATCATCTGCGCCAAGCTCTAACCCCAGAACCTTGTCAAAAATTTCGCCTTTAGCGGACAGCATAATGATAGGTACCTTTGAGACCTTTCGAATTTCACGACATACCTCATATCCATCGATACCGGGTAACATAAGATCCAGTAACACCAAATCCGGATGATAAGTACCAAACTCCCTGATCGCCGCTTCTCCGTCATGGACAATGTTTGTATCAAAGCATTCTTTCGTAAGATATAGGGATATAAGCTCAGCGATATTTACATCATCATCAACAATTAAAATTTTCTGTTTTAAAATCATCCAAACCTCCT
>SHOH01000026.1:4274-6758 GCA_004294845.1 Anaerolineaceae bacterium | reverse complement strand
TAGATAAACTTAATATTTCACAGGCCTTCTTATTTAAACTCAACTATAGTAGCCCCTGTATTACCCTCATTGAAGCCGCCTACTCTAAAGTCCTTAACATACTTAGATTTCTTAAGGAAGCTATGCACGGCATTTCGCAAAGCACCTGTTCCCCTGCCATGGATAACTGTAACCTTCGGTGCATGTGCCAAATATGCATCATCAAGATATTTGTCCAGTAGGAATATGGCTTCATCAACAGTTTTACCTATAAGATTAATCTCAGGACTTATAGTAGCTGATTTTGACATCTTGATTTTTCCGCTTCTGGTACTCGTATCAGTCCGAGGTTTTTTCTCCTCATCCTCTATAGCCTCCAGATCCTTAATATTTACCTGTGAGCTTAAGGCGCCCATCTGAACTAATAAATCACCCTTAGGGTTGGGAAGAGTACTCACCGTTCCTCTTAATCCTAACTTTGTGACAAATACCGAGTCACCAATGTCCAGACTTTTGGGAGTGACTTTTTTACCTGGTTTAGGAGCTTTTCCTATAGGCAAATCGGAACTCTCGCTTAACCTATCCCTTAGGTTTGCTCTTTCTGCCTCCATATCCTTGATGCTTCCACCTTGCTGAAGCCAACGATTGAATTTGCGGATGCTTTCATCTGCAACATCCTTAGCTTCATTAACTATCAAGGATGCCTGTTCTTTAGCTTCTTTAAGAATTCGCATTTTGCTTGCTTCCAAGTTCTCGTTCTTTTTATCAAGGCTCTTCTTAAGCTTTTCAATTTCAGCTTTATATTGTAAGATTTCGTCCTGTTCCCGCTCTATGGTTACCCTGCTTTCCTCTAAATCACTGATAAGGTCCTCAAAGGTTCGATCCTGCTTGCCGATAAGCTTTTTGGCTTCTTCGATTATATAATCAGGAAGACCGAGCTTGCTTGATATAGCAAAGGCATTGCTTTTTCCAGGAATCCCTATCAAAAGCCTATAGGTTGGGCGAAGTGACTCAACATCAAATTCACAGGAAGCATTAAGTACCCCTTCTGTTGACAGGGCATAAATCTTTAGCTCGCTGTAATGGGTTGTCGCCATAGTCCTAATCCTTCTCTTGTGAAGATATGATAGAATCGACATGGCAAGTGCAGCTCCCTCGGTAGGATCTGTACCTGCACCCAACTCATCAAATAATACAAGGGAATTTTCATCTGCCTTTTGAAGAATAGAAACTATATTAGTCATATGTGAGGAAAAGGTGCTTAAGCTCTGTTCGATACTCTGCTCATCCCCTATATCGGCATAGACCTCATCAAACATAGCAAGCTCTGAATTATCATATGCCGGTATATGAAGGCCTGCTTGTCCCATTAAGGTAAGTAGGCCTACAGTTTTTAAGGTTACAGTCTTGCCTCCGGTGTTAGGGCCTGTTATAATCAGCATATTGAAGTCACTTCCGATCCTAACATCAATCGGTACAACCTGTTTAGGATCAATAAGTGGGTGCCTCGCTTTTTTAAGATTAATAATACCATTATTATTAAATACAGGCTCTGATCCTTTCATTATTTTGGATAGGGTAGCTCTGGAAAATATAAAGTCGAGTCCTGTTATTGTATTATAATCATATTCAAGCTGCTCTACATGCTGACCTGCTAGTTCGGACAGGTCTGCAAGAATTTTTTCTATCTCCTCTTTTTCCTTAAGGGAAAGTTCTCTAAGATCATTGTTGAGACGTACCACAGCCATTGGTTCGATAAAGAGTGTAGAGCCTGTGGATGATTGATCGTGAATCATACCTTGGAACTGATTTTTATATTCTGCTCGAACCGGTAGACAGTATCTTCCGTCTCGCATAGTAATAATATTTTCTTGAAGTACATTTTTAGAGGAATTTAATATTGATGAGAGTTCACTATGAATCTTATCGTTGGTTACGCGGATGGATCTTCGTATGCTCTTTAAGGTGGAGGAAGCATCATCTGCTATTTCCTCCTCTGATATAATACAACGTTTGATTTCGTTACTAAGCGGAGTTAGGGGTTCTAAGCCTGCAAAATATTCAGTCAAGGAATCCTCATGTTCCACATCGCTCTCCTTGCCTGTATAACCACCATATGCTTTAATACGAAGCGTAGCATCAAGATCAGAGCTGATACGTAGAAGCTCTACTGCCCCTAGGGCTGAGCCCACTTTGAGACGCATAAGCGAAGGGCGTATATCGTGAATACCTGAAAAGGATAGACTTCCTCTTCTTAGTAGGCGTGACAAGGCGTCTGTTGTTTCCTTTTGAAGACGGGTTATATCGGACAATTTATGATTAGGTAGTAAGCCGGCACAAAGCTCCTTTCCACGGGATGAGCCTGCCAATTCACTAAGCTTTTGGATGATTTTATTATATTCAAGTGTTCGGAGTGCTTTCTCATTCATGATATTTAAGGCCTTTCAATATATTTTGTTATTATTCTATTTTACCTTAGTTTGTGGGAAAATAAAACAGTAAAAT
>SHOH01000026.1:0-4174 GCA_004294845.1 Anaerolineaceae bacterium | reverse complement strand
ACTAATCCGCTTATTCGCGAAGTTTACAAACTATTCATAATCTGTTCATAACTAGATGATAAAATAGGACTAATGTATCACTTAATTGAATTGGAATTTCTTTAGTAATCCGTTATGTCCTCTTAATTATAAGAGGTTGCTTCAATGAGGAGAACAAGAATGTCTGAAGTAAATAAGGATAATAAGGAATTTGAGTTTATAAAAGAGCAAATATTACCAAAAAAGCGCAAAAAATTTAGAAAATGGTTCATACCATTTCTTATGACCATTGTAATGGCGATTATATTTGGTCTTGTTGCTGCGCTTACTTTCTGCATAGCAGAGCCTAGACTATATAACCTGCTACATAAAGATGAGCAAAATCCCTTTATTATACCGACCCCTACACCGGCCGAGTTGGATAAAGATGACGAGGACTCTCAGGAAGATGACCTGGAAGATATTCAGGAGGATAATTCTGAAGATAATCCAGAGGATAATCCGAAGGATTATCCTCTTCCTACCATTGTACCTGACGATGTAACACCTAACGGACAAGTAGTAGAAAATTCTAATGGGCAAACGGATGATTCGGCACAGCCTAATCCTGTTATTATCCCACCATTAGATGCCGATATCGAAGATTATCTGTCTATATATAATGATATCAAGAAGCTTTCTGAGGAGACCGGAAAATCTATCCTAACGGTATCCAGCATAATTGACGGCAAGGATTGGTTCGGCAATCCAATTGAGAAGAGGATATATACCACAGGTATAGTTGTTGCTAAAAGCAACACAAACATGAAGCTTTTGGTTAGTCTGGACAGGGTTATGGATGCCAGCAGTATTAAAGTGGAAATTAATGAAACAACATTTGTGGATGTCATACTTCATGATTATGAAAGTGAGCTTAATCTGGCTGTTTTATCAATTAATATTGCAAATATTCCTCCTAAGCTACTGGAAAATCTTCTTGTTGCAAGTATAGGAGAATCGTATAGTGTTGCAGTTGGAAACCCTGTTATTGCTATGGGAAGTCCAAATGGTTATCCTGAATCAATTGATATGGGTATTGTAACAAGTAAGGACAGTGTAATAAGTATAACAGATTATGAGTTGGATTTGTTTAATACCAATATAGTATTTAACAAAGATAGCGATGGAATATTAATTAATTATAAAGGTGAAGTTATAGGAATAATAACCCGTACTTTAAAGAAGGATTTGAACAAAGAGCTTAGTACAGTATTAGGTATTAGCAAGGTAAAGTCATATATTGACAGAATGGTAGACCAAAAACCCAGAATATATTGCGGAGTAATAGCTGAGAAGTTACCTCAGACAGATTTGACAGGATATGTTGCTACCAGGGGAGTCTATGTGTATGAGGTTAAGAAGGATTCTCCTGCATTTAAAGCAGGGTTAATGAGCGGCGATATTATTCTGAATGTAGGAAATCGTATCATATCAAATATGAATAATTTCTATAGCTCCATTTCAGATTATGAACCTGGTGCACAGGTGATATTTAAAATTAAGCGAACTTCCGGTGGCTCAGATAAAGAGATGGAGATAAAGGTTGTATTAGAAGAAAAGATACAATAAATATACAGGGGCTGTTTCAATATAATTGAAAGGAGGTTGCTTATATAACCAACACAATTTTGTGTGGGATATATAAGCAATCTCCTTTCACTATAATTTGAAATAGCTCCTGTATATATTTTGTAACAATTCATTAGTTAAATGATATTTAATTTTGTCCTATATTAAAAACGTTTCACTTTATATATTTTTTGTGGTAGGGTATAATATGAAAGAGAATAAGAAAGCAAATTAGAAAGGTTTAGGTAAAAATGAAGTATATCCGAGATCTAAAAGAGGGCGAGTATATTAATAATGATATTTATCTATGTAAATCAAGGCAGGTTTTAACCGGAAAGAGTGGTAAAGAGTATGTTTCTTTGATTTTGCAGGATAAGACAGGAACAATTGATGCAAAGATATGGGATTTTAGCAGTGAAATTGAACAATATGAAGCAATGGATTTCGTACATATAGATGCGAGGGTTACCAGCTTCCAGGATGCACTCCAGCTAAATGTAAGTAAAATATACAAAAGCAGAGAAGGGGAGTATTATCCGGAGGATTATTTTCCAAAGACCAACAAGGACATCGAAGAGATGTACCAAAAGATCAAACATTATATCAAAAATATCAAGGACGCTAATCTTAGATTTCTTATAGAGGAATTCTTTATTAAGGATGAAGAATTTATAAAGAAATTCAAGAATCATTCGGCAGCAAAAAGCGTGCATCATAGCTTTATGGGTGGATTATTGGAGCATACCTTAAGCGTTGTTAATTTGTGTGATTATTATGCCAAGAATTATCCAATCATAAATAGGGATTTGTTAATATCCGCTGCCTTGCTTCATGATATTGGGAAGATGGATGAGCTATCAGCATTTCCCAGAAATGACTATACCGACGAGGGACAGCTATTGGGGCATATCTTTATCGGAGCAAATAAGATTTCAGAAAAAATAGCTAGTATAATAAATTTTCCAGAGAAACTTGCCGGTGAGCTTATTCATTGTATTCTAGCTCATCACGGAGAGTTAGAATACGGTTCACCTAAAAAACCCGCGACTATCGAAGCTATGGCACTTCATTATGCAGATAATACGGATGCTAAGCTACAGACTATGACTGAGCTTTTAAACTCCTACGATTCTAAGGTGGAATGGATGGGCTATCAAAGACTGTTCGAATCCAATATTATGAGAAGCACAAAGGGTATAGAATAGTTAACATAATAAAAGATGAATATAATATCACATAGAAAGCAGTTATTATATGGTTAAGAAAAATGATCAGCTAATTATAAATATTGAAGATATCGGAACAAACGGAGAGGGTATAGGCAAATACGAGGGATATACCCTCTTTGTCAATAATACAACCATAGGCGATAAGGCTTTAGTCAAGGTTATGAAGGCGGGTAAAACCTATGGATATGCTAGACTAATAGAGCTTTTAGAGCCTTCAAATTTTCGTGTTAAACCAAGATGTCCGATTGCGGATAAATGTGGCGGTTGCCAGATTATGCATATGGATTATGCAAAACAGCTCGAATATAAAGAAGATAAGGTAAGAAGCTGCCTAGCTAGGATAGGAGGCTTTACTAATATACCCATGGAGCCTATATGTGGGATGGATGAGCCCTACTATTACCGTAATAAGAGTCAGTTCCCTGTTGGACGAAATAAAGAAGGAAAGGTAATTATCGGATTTTATGCCGGAAGAACCCATTCCATAATTGATACAAAGCATTGCTATATTGGCGCTGAAGTTAATATACCGATTATCAAATTCATGCGCTCCTTCATAGAAGATTATAATATCGAGCCTTATAATGAAGAAAGACATACAGGGCTTCTTCGGCATATCCTTATAAGAGTTGGATATAAAACAGGAGAGGTAATGGTCTGTCTTGTTATTAACGGTAAGGACATAGCCCATAGAAAGGAGCTTATCCAAGGACTTACAAAGATTGCTGGAATGAAAAGTATATGCCTTAATACCAATACATCAAAAACGAACGTTATACTTGGAGATAGAATAGAGAGTCTTTGGGGAGAGCCTTATATTACGGATTATATCGGTTCGATTAAATACCGAATATCACCCCTATCTTTCTTTCAGATAAATCCGATTCAAACAGAAAAGCTATATAACATAGCCTTGGACTATGCTGACCTTGACGGTGATGAGGTGGTCTGGGATCTCTACTGTGGAATTGGAACCATATCATTATTTCTAGCACAGAAGGCTAGGAAGGTGTACGGTGTTGAGATTATCCCCCAGGCTATAGATGATGCTAAGACAAATGCCATGCTTAATGGAATTGAAAATGTAGAATTCTATGTGGGTGCCGCGGAGGATATACTTCCAAGTAAATATAAAGAAGAAAATATCAGTGCTGATGTTATCGTAGTAGATCCGCCAAGAAAGGGCTGTGACCAGAGCTTATTGGACACAATCCTATCCATAGCTCCCAAAAGAATAGTCTATGTATCCTGTGATCCTGCAACTTTAGCCAGAGACTTAAAATATCTGTGTGAAAGTAAGTATGAGATAAAGAGGGTAAGGCCTGTGGACCAGTTCGGGCATAGTGTACATGTTGAGA
>SHOH01000315.1 GCA_004294845.1 Anaerolineaceae bacterium | reverse complement strand
CAAATCTAGGCTAAAATAATGCACCTGACTGGATTCGAACCAGCGGCCTTTCGCTCCGGAGGCGAACGCTCTATCCACTGAGCTACAGGTGCAATATATCTAATATGCTTATCTCGAACAGTATAAACTAATTACAAAGCAAAGTAAAGATTAGATTAGATTTTAATTGTTACAAAAGTGTTAAATGTATTACGTAAAAATTAAATATATGCTTGACTTATGATTAGCAGTTTGCTACAATACCAATATCATTATAGGCATTAATTTAAGCTTGAAAAGGAGTATATTCCTACTATGAAACTAAAATATAAGAAAATTATACTGTTAACATCCTTGAGCACCATGGGTATAGGCTTGTTAACATTATCGATAAGCCAGGCTAAACCCAAAGCGGAGGAACAGATTAATACTAGCAGTGGCATTGTGGCTGATGCACGCGTAAGCAACGATGACAATGATGTATCGACTATGTCCGCAATGGAATCAGCCCCTGATAATACAGATGAAGCAGAACTGACACCTATTCCAACATTGTCTCCTACACCGATACCCTCACCGACTCCTATTCCAATATATCCGCTGGAAGAGATGGAGGGTATGGATGCATTTATTGAGGTGTTTTTTATTGCTAAAGCATCTAGCGATGTTGAAAAGCTTAAATCTGTTTATCTCGATCCTAATAAAGTAGAGACCAGAGAACAGCTTCAGAAAATGGTGCAATATATAGAGGATTATAAGAATGTGAAGACTTATTCAAAAAAGAGTTTTGAAGAGGGAGCATATATTGTATATGCTTACCACGAGATTAAATTCTCAAGCATCAACACTCTAGCTCCGGGATTATCAAAGTTTTATGTAATTACCGATGATAATGGTAATTTTAAGATTGTTAGCGACATGACACCTGATGTAGAGGAATATTTTAATGCAAGAAATGAGGACCAGGATGTATTAGAATTAATCCAAACCACGAATGCTAAAGGCGAAGAAGCTAAGGCAAAGGATGAGGATTTAATGATATTCTGGAA
>SHOH01000158.1 GCA_004294845.1 Anaerolineaceae bacterium | reverse complement strand
CTTCCCTAGTAGCCAAATATGCAACATATGTGGCTATAAAAATACAAGCATTAAAGATCTATCCATAAGAAAGTGGGAGTGTTCGAATTGCCACTCTCACCATGATAGAGATATAAATGCTAGTATCAATATCCTAAATGAAGGATTAAGGATATTAAGTGCCTAAACACATCATAGTAGGGTAGGGACTACCCGAATTATGGCCTGTGGAGAACATATAAGTCTCTGATGTTTAGAGCCAAGTTCGCTGAAGCAGGAATCTCGTGACTTTAGTCATGAGAGGTTCAATTGTTAAGAAAAAGATGGTATTATATATGAGTTAAGTAAGAAATTTCAAATTATTAGTAAAAATTAAAATCCAGTTCAGAATATGGGGGGACTTATATGTTGAGTTTTGTTATATTTGGTACATTATTTATTTTCTTAGGATTAGGGATCCATGTATTTAAATGGCATTTCTTAATATCCGGCTATAATACAATGTCTAAAGAGAAAAAGGCTAAGGTTGATATAGAGGGACTGGCACGTTTATTTGGTATTTATTCTTATATAAATGGCAGCGTATTAATCCTGGCTGGCATCTTGTACGGCCTAGGTCTAAAGTTTGTTATTGCACCTGCAATTATAATATTTATTGTAATGACCATTTCACTGCTGATTAAGGCACAAAAATTTGACGGGAATATATTTGATGAAGCCGGAAAATTAAGAAAGGGAGCAGGTAAGCAATATGTTATACCTCTTATTATAACCTTCGCCGGGATTGTTTTTGTGGCAGTGCTTCTGACTTTTTCTTCCCAATCAACAAAGGTGACTTTTCAAGAGGATGGAATTCAAATCCATGGTATGTATGGTGAGATATATAGATGGGAGGACATTAAGACTGTAAAGCTCATGGATGAATTACCGAATATTGAACTTCGTACTAACGGTTCTGCGCTGGGTTCAAAATTAAAGGGGTACTTCAGAACAACAGAATTGGGTTCGGTTAAGCTGTTTGTAAACACCAAAAATCCGCCATTCATCTATCTGGAAACAGAAAGCGGTATAACTATTTTTAATATAGATGATAAGGATGATACAAATGAGATATATATGGGAATCCTTAATAAGATAGATTAAAACTAAACACTTTTATAATCATCTGGCAAGTAACTTTTAAAGGAGAAATATGCATGCTACAAATAAAAAACATTAGTAAACAGTATATTACGGGAGAACTTGTACAAAATGCCCTTAACGATGTAAGCCTGAATCTACGGGACAACGAATTCGTTGCAATACTGGGTCCCAGTGGGTCAGGAAAAACAACTTTACTTAATATCATCGGTGGACTTGATCGTTATGATAGAGGAGATATGATAATAAATGGTATATCCACTAAAAAATATAAGGATCGTGATTGGGACTCCTACCGAAACCATACAATAGGTTTTGTTTTCCAAAGCTATAATCTGATATCGCATCAGTCAATACTAGCAAATGTAGAGCTGGCTCTCACTATATCCGGAATATCAATATTGGAAAGAAGAAGAAGGGCAAAGGAAGCGCTTACTAAGGTTGGACTGGGGGATCAGTTTCACAAACGACCTAATCAGATGTCGGGGGGACAAATGCAGCGCGTAGCCATAGCCCGCGCACTTGTCAACGACCCAGACATCTTGCTGGCTGATGAGCCAACCGGAGCACTGGATACTGAGACTAGCATTCAGGTTATGGAGCTGATTAAGGAAATAGCCAAAGACCGCCTTGTAATAATGGTTACTCATAACTCTGAGCTTGCGGGGACTTATGCAAATCGTATCGTAAAGCTTCGTGACGGAAAAATAATCGACGATTCTAATCCTTTAATAATAGATGAGAATGAACTTGAAGAGCCTAAGCATAAGAATATGGGAAAAGCATCTATGTCATTTTTAACAGCTTTATCTCTTAGCTTTAATAATCTGCGTACAAAAAAAGGTAGGACTATCTTAACAGCATTTGCCGGTTCTATCGGTATAATAGGCATTGCACTTATATTATCTCTGTCCACAGGTGTAAATGACTATATTGATAAAGTACAAAGGGATACCATGGTATCATATCCTATTACTATTGAAGCTCAGTCATTTGACTTAAGCAGTATAATGGATGCAGGACGAGAACATTTCTCTGAGGAAGTAGACCATGAACTTGATGGGATTTATTCTAATTCCATCGATTTGGAGATGGCAAGCAAATCAACTACCAGCATCAAGAAAAACAATCTGTCACCCTTAAAAACATATTTGGATGATAAGGATAATGAAATACATCAATATATCGGTGAGAACGGTATAGTCTATTCTTACGATGTTTCATTTGATGCATATACCTACGACCCCAACGATGAGCTTATCAATACGGATGGCAGGGATTTCAGACGCAGGGGCCCCTATGGAATGAATGGCGGAATGTCTATGGGAATGGGTATGCAATCGGTTAACGGTAATTTTGCAGAGCTTTTACCGGGTTCAGGTGATATACTGATTAGCCCAGCAGTAACAGAAAATTATGAGGTTCTTTACGGTAGCTGGCCTAAAGAATATAATGAATTAGTCTTAGTGCTTGATAGTAATAATGAGATCACCTTGTCAGCTCTTTATGAGCTTGGAATATTACCATCAAGTGACTATAAAGAGATATTAAGTAAAATCGAAGCAGGGGAGGAGACAGCGTTCGAATCCTACAATTGGTCTTATGAGGAACTCTATAACCAGACCTTTTATTTGATTCCAGCCAGTGATTATTATGTGGAAAATGATGCCGGGTTATTTGAATATGTTGCAGAGGATAAAGACAAACTTTTGGACTTGGTAAATGACGCTGTGGAGCTTAAAGTTGTTGGAATCATCCGTCCAATTGAGGATGCTTCTTATACTTCTATTTATAGAAATATAGCATACACCAAAGCTCTGACTGATTATATAATTGATAATACCAACAATAGCGCGGTTGTTCAGGCACAGGAAGCGAGTCCTGATATTAACGTGGTAAACGGCATGACCTTTGAGCCTAACGACGATAAGGCAAAGGTCGAAGATATAATAGAGTATCTTACTGGACTTGGTATATCTGAAAAAGCAAAACTCGCTAAAGACATTATGAAATCCATGTATGGCGATAATCAGGCTAATTCTGAAATGATGCTTACAATGGGTGAAACAGAACTTGCAGCTATACTGGACGATTATCTAAGGGAGCCTGATGAGGAAACACTGCTTGTTATGTATGATTTATATATCTCACCCGGCAGCTATGAAGAGAATATGAAGGCCTTTGGTTATGTTAGCCTTGATGTACCGTCTTCTATAAGTCTGTATGCAGATAATTTTGAAGACAAAGAGGCTATTGCTGCCGGTATCGACAATTACAATAAAACTGCCGACTCCGAAGATCAAATTAACTACACTGACTATGTAGGTCTTTTGATGTCTTCTGTCACAACTATAGTTAATGTGATTTCCTATGTATTGATAGCCTTTGTGGCGGTATCACTGGTTGTATCCTCAATCATGATAGGTATTATTACATTTATATCTGTCTTGGAGCGTACAAAGGAAATTGGTATCCTTCGTGCCATCGGAGCATCCAAGAGAAATATATCGCAGGTATTCAATGCAGAAACCTTCATTGTCGGCTTATTTGCAGGCCTTATCGGTGTAGGAATCACACTGCTGTTACTGATACCAGGCAATGCAATTATTCATGCTGCGGCTAGAACTACAGATATTAGTGCTTCTCTACCTATGTGGAGTGCCATAATTTTAGTTGTATTAAGTATGATACTAACTTTGATTGCCGGGATTATTCCGTCGAGAAAAGCTGCCAAGAAAGATCCGGTGGAAGCGCTTAGAACAGAATAGTAGGAATATTGATATTAAAATTACTAAAGCTGAAGGTATGTTTATCAATTAATAGGAGAAGGATATGAAAAAAACAAGTCTTACATTAGTTGTTTTCACACTAATGAACTTTGTTGTAACTATGACATCCCTAGTATTTAATGGTATCTTAGATAAGGTGGCTATAACACTTAATGTTTCTATAGCTAATTCCGGCTTATTGAATAGTATGTATGCTTACGGTGCTGCATTCGGTGTTCCGATTACCCTTATCCTATTCAGGAAGATAGAACGTACACGGATGTTGAAGCTCATGTTGTTTATAACGATCTTGACGACATTTGCACTCGTATTTGCACAGAAATTTGAGCAATTACTCATAGTTCGGCTCGCAATGGGCATTTCAGCTAATAGTTATGGGGTATTGGCAATCTCAAAGGTTATATCCATATCCAATAAAGAAAGACAGGGTCGTTCTATGTCTTTTCTTATTATGGGCAGTTCATTATCAATGGTTATAGGTATTCCGTTGGCACGGATTTTAACAACTCTTTTTGATTGGCGTCTTATTTTCTGGATACTGAATATCATTATGATTATATCTCTCATTTACTTTATGATATATCTGCCTTATGAAAAGATAAGCACAAAACTGGATCTAAAGAAGGAGTTGAAATTCTTAAAAGAGGGTAAAACCTTATCGATTATAATATATACTTTTATCATGTTCCTTGGGTATAGCGCCCTTTATACATATGTTACACCATACTTATTACTGCTTTTCCCGTCCCTTGAAGATATGATGGGTATAATTCTTGTTATTATGGGAGTTGCTAGTTTCATAGGAAACTGGATTGGTGGACAAGCATATGATAGAATAGGCTTCTCCAAATCCATGTTGATAGGGGCTGCTCTACAATTGGTATTAACAATACTAATAATTGTATTCCAGCCACTAAAATGGTTAAGTCTAATCTGTATCACACTTTGGGTAATGAGCTCTTGGTTTGCCGGTCTACAGCCCAATACTGGTATTGCACAAGTGACAGAGAATAAGTCCAGCTTCATAATTAGTATTAACGGTTCTGCCCTTCAATTAGGCGGTGCAATTGGATCAAGCTTAGCTGCTCTTGTCATACCCATAAGTGGTATACAAAACCTTGTCTATATTGCTATATTATCAAATTTGGTGATTACCTTGCTCCAAATAATCTCTAATTTAAAGAATACTTGAGAATATGAAGTAAAGGTAAGGTTTCTTGTTCCTTGTTAAATTCACACTTTAATTATCATATGTTTATGTTATAATGAGGACATCTATTTTTTACAAAGAAATATTATCATATTATAGATAACTTGATAGTCTACTATACACACGGTTAAGGAGGAACAATAATGGATGTTATTTTTAACAGAAGAAGTATTCGTAGATA
>SHOH01000314.1 GCA_004294845.1 Anaerolineaceae bacterium | reverse complement strand
AAGCATATCGAATTCTTCATAACGTATACTTATAACTGCTGAGTAATCATTATTTGATGCAGGCTGATATCCTGCTGGAGGATGAAGAAAGGTCATCTGTACTTTTCCGTCTATTATCTTATCACCTGCCACTATATACATTAGCTTTATTTCCTTTTTCTTTGCTAGGGTTTCAAGCTGATGATAAATCTCATTCTTAGCAGTAGTATTGGGTAGAACCAGGTTCTTTATATATATTTGTTCTCCTTCTATAAGCTCCATAAGGCCACTGACATGGTCTGTGTCTGTATGGGTTACTATGGCATAGTCTAGGGTATCGGTTCCTCTGGATAGCAGATAAGGTGTTATCCTATATCTTCCCACTTGATTTACATCCAAGCTACCGCCATCTACTAAATATGTAGTGCCAGAATCAGTTTCCATGAATATGGCATCCCCCTGACCTACATCAAGCATAGTTACGGTAAGTCCATCTTTTGATTTTGGAATAATCAATATCGCTAACGCAACCACTATAAGAATTAGAAGTCTCTTCTTATTATACTTTCTTGCACTTATGATAAATACTGATAATATGGCAATGTATATCCATATTATTACGGTATCAGGCCTTCCCACAGTAATAAGATTTCCCGGTAGCTTACTTCCAAGCCTACATACCATCTCATAGAAAATCAGAATATAATTAGCTCCTCCGGCAATAAATACTCCCAAAGATAATGATACTATACCTACTATTCCGGCTAACAGAGCAGTTAACATTAACAGGGATGTTAAAGGTATTACTATTAGATTTATGAACACGCTATATACAGGGATTTGAAAGAAATAATATAGAACTATAGGAAGTGTTAACGCTTGAGCAGAGACACTAACATAGATACCTTTTTGCAGAGTATTTTTTGCCTCATGCAGACAGTTAAGGCTTGGCAAAAATATCGCAATTCCAAGCACCGCACCAAAAGACAGTAAGAAACCCGCTTGGAATAGTTCCATGGGATTTTGTAGAAGAATCAGAAATGCACTTAAGGATAATGC
>SHOH01000157.1:3964-5359 GCA_004294845.1 Anaerolineaceae bacterium | reverse complement strand
CCAATACGATTTTGCCTTTGCTGATAGGATTTATTTTTTTTCTTTTTAGCCATATTAGTGCACCTCCTGTCCGGTAATCACTAATGCACTAAGAGGCTCTACCCTATACTCTTCATAAAGGTAGGCATCCTCAGTATAATTGATTATTATATGCTTCATATCAGAACCATCTTGGTAGGAATTACGAATAACACCGTTCTCTAGTACATGCCTTCCTGTCCATTCATATCCGATTACCTGCTTTAGCACCTCATTTATAGTTGAATAGACCTCTTTTATTCTCTCCTCATACTGATCGAACTCGGTAGAGTAGAGGTCGGCCGACACAGTAGAAGCCAGAAGGTAAGAGGGCTCCATGGACAGTATAAAGGAAGGTGACAGGTTATAATCTATCATCCTTAGGATATCGGGCTTTGTGTAGAAGGAAAAATTCGAGTATGGCGCATATACCTCCATAGTCCCCTTAAGTACCATCTGTAGGAAGGGAACCGTATCGGTCTCGAATACATACTGAGACGTAATTACAGGACTTTGAAGATAACGATCTGTATACTTCCATAGATACATGTTCGGGTTCTCCAGATTAAGCTTAATATCCTCATTTGCTTTTGCTAAGCTCTCTTGATACATAACCATTGCTTCTGAGACTGTGGTCTCAACACCGTCCCTATTATAAGAGCTATGCAGCTGATCTGAGATGCCTCCGACGGTTAATGAACTACTATAGGGAGAGGCAAGCTTATAGATTTTCTCAAACCATTCCACACTACGAGAAGGCTTTGCAAAGCCAAACTCAGTTACCGGTGAATTATAGGGTAATACATACTGCTTATCAAGAAGCATATACCATGAATTCACATGTCTGGCAGCATTAGTCCCAAAGCGCATCATCTGACGATTTATCGATACAAAATCCCTGGCATAGGATATATCTACTCCCTGCTCCTTATATTTCGTCATCAATTCCTTGAAATCCTTCTCCTTGCCGATATGTCTGGAGAAGCTGCCCTTATGAGGTTTAGCAAGAGTCTCGCCATTCTTTTGCCAGCCATAGAGTCCAACATTAATATTAGAGATATCCTTCTCAAGAGTCTTTGAAAGTATGGTATCTACATCCTCCACAGTAGTTACCACTACTTCTTCCGTACCTACTATACCTTTCTTAGAATCAGCCATGATAAAGTCTAATCTAAGAGGAATATCGCCGGTACTCTCAGCCTTTTTATCATGTAAAATCCCTTGCTCTATCAAGTGCTTACGATAAGTCATAGCCATTCCTGTATAATCCGCAGCTGGGCTACCATCTGTGCCATCACCGGAGAGGAATGTATAGGTCATCTTTATATCCATCTTATTAGGCTCATTCATCAAGGTGAAGAAGCCGTCTGCTTTATT
>SHOH01000157.1:0-3864 GCA_004294845.1 Anaerolineaceae bacterium | reverse complement strand
AATCAAAGCCATCATTGAGCTTCTTCCCTTACCGGTAATATCCTCATCCCTAATTTCGTATTCTATAGAATCCTCTAAAAAGTTAATATATACTTTGACTTTCAACTCAATATTCATAAAATTCACATCAAGTCTTCTGGTAGCGGGGTTATCATTCAAAGTAACCAATTGTGATTCTACCATCTGTCTGGATGCAGATGAGATACTCTTAATAGTACCATTTTCATTGTACTCTACAGTAAGAATAGAATTAGCTATACCTGTATAGGTTGTACTCATTCTCTCTTCCTGAGGAAGCGCAAGCTCTATAGCCTCTTCCTTAGTCTCGGCGTCTAGCACTCTTTCGTTGATATCAGCCCCGAAGGGAATGTCAATCCCGGTCTTCCAGGTATATCCTGAGCGTTTGTCTTTAATAGCTATGACATCCCGATCCTCACGAAAATAGTAAACAAGTGTATCTGTTTCATGAATTAGTTCATAGTCATCAACATTTACAAGATCATAAGTAACCTTATCTGGTGGAAGCTTGGTATCTCGGTTGGTAGTAAGAAATGCCGCCCGTACAAATACTCCCGAGGCTATGCCAAGTACCAATATAGCCAATGTTATCAGTAAGCCCTTTTGCTTATTAACGAAATACATTGTACATCGCCTCCATTCCTATGGTTTTTAGGAATTCCCATAGCCGTTCCCACATAATTATGATAATCAATGAAATAATCGTCACTATAACTATAAACATAGCGGTTATTATCAAGCTGACCACTGTTTCCCCGCTTGTATAATCATGAACAGTCTGAAAGCCAAGAAATATATTAATAATTGACCAGACTACCCCGATAATCATTACAATAGTAAGTATAAATGCTTCATTTTGCGTCAGAAAATGTGACATAATAATTACTGTCAACATGGATACCATGGCCGGTAGCATTCCATAAGCAGGGATCATGTATACCTGTTTTAAGCTACCGTCCCCGTCCTTTATAGAGGTCACAAGGTAATTGCATATTATAACCAGCGCCAGAATAGATAAAAAGCCGATTACAATAGCATTGATATCCATATCTTCTATATCGGAAAACTGATATATAAATCCTTTACTTGTCTGATATGCCATATATAAAATAAAAAGTAGTATGTATATTATAGTAGCTCCAAGTGCAGAGCCACTTCGGTTTACTCGGAGATTATAGTACTGATCAATAGGATGCTTGGGTATCTTGAATGCGAATAATACATCCTTTAAAACCGGTACTTTATAAAGCTTTCTCTTTATGCTTCTTCTCTTCTTATAAATTACTCTATTTTTATCAAGCTTATTTATTAGAAATGAAATCAACATTAGAAGGACAATCAGAGCCGCAATCCATGAAAGATTCGCCTGTATCCAGGTATTACGAACCTCCCAGTAGGCTTCGGAAAAATACTCACGGTTTCCTGCTACTTCAAAATGAACCATTGCTTCTTCGTATAGCCCAGCACGAAGATATGCCTTTCCGACACCATTATGTGCAAGCACAGACATCTGATTTAATTTCAGTACCTCACTCCATTGTTCCAATGCCTCATCATAAAGGCCTTTCTCATATAAGCCCATAGCCTTATATACCATAAGCGCATAATCCGTAGGTTTAAAGGATTGCAGATAGCCCTTGTCTCCATCAGCCGTCCATATATTACCATTGTTGTCCACGGCAATAGTTGGAAGTCTAGAATATAAGCCGGACACATCAATATCAAATACATAAGATCCAAATTCAAAAATCAATTCACCTGTACTTGAAAATATCTCAATATATCCGTCATGGATACTGGTGTAAATGATACCCTTATCATCCACATACACATCTGTCATGGATGAGCTTTGGTATGGTTGATCTATTAGCATATTGCCGCCTGCTGTATTGTGTTTCTTAATCGAATCGGAATTTCTTCCCATGGTAGTAGAATAGACAATCCCTTTTCTATCTATGAATACATTTGAAAAGGTGGTGGGTACTCTTGCAACCAGGTTCTCCAGCTGTGCCCTAGTAAAGATAGCATTCTGAATAGCCTGAATGAAGGATAGTCTTGTTTTGTTGACTGTAAAATATCCAAGGAAATCCCCGCTGCTTGATAATTGGATAACACCATTATAGACACCCTCGCCCACAATATAGATATTTCCTCCGTTATCTATCGCTACCCGTAAGGGCTCATACGGTGTGTCTGCATATGAAGGTGCTTTAGGCCTTCCAATACTCTGCAGAAGGTTAAAATCCTTATCAAACCAAAAAACCATCTTGGCAGAAGGATCCGCCACATAGATATCACCATTGTCGGTTACGAATACACCTCGAGGGCTCCTTAGGTTTTCATTCGTAAGAACTCCAACCACAAGACCGGTATCAATCGAATACTTGACTATTCTGCGATTCTGGGAATCTGCAATATACATCATATTATTCTGATCAATATATAGATCATCAGGAGCAGCTAGTCCAAGATTTGTTATGGTCTTATCCGGAAGATATGCATCCTGTGTACGGGTCCAGTAACCATCCTCATCTAAGGTATATGTATAGCTGGTTGCCTGCGAAGCCAAAGCCGGAAGCACCGGAATATGAATACATATAAGGACTAATAGTAGGCAGATAATTGATCTTTTATAAACATAAGGCATGGTGCCTTGCCACCTGACGTTGTTTTTATACATCACAAAATCCTCCATTTACGTTTACTATTTAATACCCGAATGTGCCATAGTATTCATAACCTGAGCGTTCATCAAAACAAATATAATTAAGTTGGGCAGGAAGAGAATTACCGCGGCTGCCGATGACATTCCTTCCGCTGCTATTGCATTGTTGGTTGATAATGAACCTAGATAAAAGGCTAAGGTGCGCATAGTATCATTTGTAATAAAGTTATTGGATGCCTCTGTCGCATTCCATACAGCCTGAAAGGTCAACACTATAGATGTAGCAAGTGCCGGCCTTGTAAGTGGTATAATGACCTTCTGAATAATCTTAAAGTCCTTTGCTCCGTCCATTATAGCCGCCTCGATAAGAGCATTGGGAATCTGATCCACGAATTGCTTTACCAGAAATAGACCAACCGGCATGGCTATAAGAGGAAGGATATGGGCTAGCCAAGTATTGATAAGTCCTGTATTAACTATAACTAGGTATCTTGGTACAGATACCGCCGTAGCTACGAACATCAATGCCATCTGATTAATATTAAACATGGCACCCTTTAGGCGGAATTTCTTCTTGGAAAAGACATAGGCTGCCATAATCGTAATAATAACATTTATAACTACAGTAAATGCAGATATAACTACCGAATTAAGCAAATACCTTGTCATGGGAACACCCGTTGTACCTGATAAGGTAAAAAGATCTCGAAAGTTCTTCAGAGTAGGCTCCTTGACGAATATAGTTGGAGGAAAGGCAAAGAGCTCTCCTAAAGGTTTAAATGCTTTATTAATAACCATTACAACCGGTAATATCATAAAAATACCCAGCGGAATGAGGAATAGATAAAATTTCATTTGAGAAACCGAGAAACGGCTCGGATTCATTTTATTTCCTTGATATCTTGCCATATAAAACCAACCTTTCTTCTTTAATCAAATTCTTCCTTCTCACCGAATAGTCTATGGGCTACCTTTGAGAACATGGCTACTAAGAGTAATAGAGCCACTGATACGGCTGCCGCATATCCCATCTCATACCTTATGAAGCCATAGTCATCTATATGATTGGTGATTAACTGCCCCGCAAGACCGGGTGTTGGATTCATACCTGATAGGGTTACTCCAATCCATCCCATATTAAAGGCATTCACTATGGCCATAACCGCTCCGAAGAGCATCTG
>SHOH01000313.1:774-1042 GCA_004294845.1 Anaerolineaceae bacterium | reverse complement strand
GAAAATGACATTTCCGCATCAGCTCATGCGATTGATATTGATGGAGCAGATATATAGGGCTTACAGAATAATAAATAATGAACCATACCATAAATAATCACGATAAGTATATTATATTCTATAAAGGAGGTAAAACCTCCGTTATATATAGCGAAATTAATATAAATTTATTAAGGAGGTAAAACCTCCGTTATATGTAGTGAAATTATAATCATTTATTAAGGAGGTAAAACCTCCGTTATATGTAGTGAAATTATAATCATTTATT
>SHOH01000313.1:0-674 GCA_004294845.1 Anaerolineaceae bacterium | reverse complement strand
AAGGAGGTTTGAAAAATGAACACTTTGGAATTTGCTATCCAGATGGAGAAGGAAGGAAGACAGTATTATTTGGAGCAGGCTGAAAAGAATCAGGACAATGCACTTAATAAGGTTTTTAATATATTGGCTGATTCTGAGAAAGAGCACGAAGAGTTGCTTCTTAAGAGATTAAACAAGGAGGAATACACACTTAAGGAAGATGATAGTTTGAATGATATCAAGTCTGTATTCCATGGATTAAAGGATTATGAAGCCAGTGCTATAAGAAACACAACACAGCTTGATGTATATCGCCTGGCTGTAGAGATCGAGGAAAAAAGCATTGATCTTTATAAGGACATGCTTAAGGATGCGGATAATGATAATGACAAAAAGCTATTCGAGTTTTTACTGAAGGAAGAAAACCAACATCTCATTCTGTTTGATGAGCTGGTTAAGATGCTTACCCGCCCTGAGGAATGGGTAGAATCAGCAGAATTTGGATTGAGAGAGGATTACTAGAAACTAGATACTGAATGAATAGGATATAAGGGATAAGGATTACCATGAATGTATTGGAGCCTTATCCCTTTTTTTAGGGCTCTTACCAAAAACAGCAGTACCTGGCACTGTACCTGGCACCAAAAACAGCAGTACCTGGCACTGTACCTGGCACCAAAAACAGCAGTACCTGG
>SHOH01000156.1 GCA_004294845.1 Anaerolineaceae bacterium | reverse complement strand
AGTTAGGACGAGGATTTTCATTTGTAGCAAGGCAAAAGCGTATTTCATTCGATGGAGAACATTATTATATAGATTTAGTTTTTTATAATTATATTTTAAAGTGCTTTGTAATAATTGATTTGAAGTTAGGGAAGTTGACTCACCAAGATATTGGACAGATGCAAATGTATGTAAATTACTATACTAGGGAATTAATGAATGAAGGAGATAACCTTCCGATAGGTATTGTGCTCTGTGCAGATAAAAGTGATTCTGTCGTTAAGTATACTTTGCCTGAAGGTAATAATCAAATTTATGCATCTAAATACAAATTGTATATGCCAACTGAAGAAGAATTGAAGAGAGAACTTGTTAGGGAGCAGGAAGTATTAGAAATAGAGAAAGGATTAGTATAATGGCGAAACAAACCATAATTAATAAATCAAGGCAGATTAATATTTACGACCAACTTACGACTGAGTTACGACAATTTATAAAGAATGGTAAAGAATAGTGAATTGGAAGAATAATAGAACATGCAAGATATAAGGAAATAAAGACCTATGAAGGGACATATAATATCGGGAATGGTTTCCCTAAGATGAAGACTTTGGATAAGCATTTACTTATTTAAAATCAGTATCTATAATGATGGAAAAGTGGGCAAAATTACTCTTATGCGTGGATATCATAGGGTAAAACAAGCTTTATATAGGTACCTTTGTTTCTTGAACTTTCGATAACCATACCATAATTCTGCCCATACAATAGATTGATTCTTTTTTGGATATTTTGAAGTCCTATACTACTATTATTATTTGGAGCTCCGGGTAAAAGACTACTTTGAAGTGATTTTAGGGTTTCTTCATCCATACCATAACCTGTATCCTCTATGGAAATCATTAAAGTATTATTTTTTTCTTCTTTTACTCGAATAGTAATCATTACTTTTTTCTCAACAGATTCTAAACCATGAATAACAGCATTTTCAACTATAGGCTGTATAAGTAACGGAACGATTTGATGATGTACCGGATTAATTGAATCTTCTATTTCTATTTTGTAGTCTAGGCGTTCTTGAAATCTGATTTGTTGTATTTTCAAATACACTTCGATATAATCCAGCTCTTTTTTTAAAGTAGTGGAATAAACCATGGAATTATCAAGTACATAACGCATGGATTTGGCTAATAAAACAATTGCATTGGCAGCTTCTCTAGCATTGGCTTTAAGGGCAAGCATGCGGATTGTTTCCAAGGTATTATAAAGAAAATGGGGATTGATTTGATTGCTAAGTAGTTTAGCCTCCATTTTACTTTGTTCACTTAAAAATTTTTGCTCTTTAATCTGTGCTTCATACATTTTAGCATCTTTTTTCTTTACATCCTTAATCAAAGCCTTTAAATCATTAAATGTTTCAGTTAACTCATCATCTCCTCTTAAGGAATCGATAATATCATCATAATTACCATCCCTTGCACCTTTCATCGATGATTTTAAAGAAACAATACGTCGACTTAAATAAGATGCATGGAAAATAATACCGAAAATAGCCACAAGAATGATACCTATTATAATTAAAATATTAGTGATCAACACTGTAATAATTTGGTTATGTGCTTCCAAGTCAAGAGTATAGACATATAAGGTATTATTCGAAAGATAAATTGGTAATGTATCAATGCAACCGATTTCTTTCTCTCCTCGAAAAAAGAATATACCTTTATGGGAATAGTATTTTTTTGTATAATCCACTTCTACTGGCATAGGGGTGTCCTGCAAGGAACGGATCGTAGAGAAAAAGACATTACTATTGTCTACAGATAACATCGTGGTAAGTGTATTGTTCTGTATACGATTACGTAGATAATTAGAACTGATATTGATAACCAAAATGGCTGGATTATCAGATTTCTCTAAGGGAAAAGTACAGATTAAAATAATCTCGGGATTGTCCTTATCCTTACTTACAGTAGGAAAAGTGCCCCAGATAGAGCTGGCAGGAACATCTGCTTTAGTAAAACACTCCTTAACAATCGCCTCTGACGCAATAGAAATGTGATTGCTATCATCAATGGCTTGATTGGTAGTATAAATATGTATCGATGAAATAAAGGTATTCTTCCTTAAAATCGAAGTTATTCTATTATCTATATTATTAAGAACCATCTTTTCTATTTCAAATTCTACCGAAGAGGACATAAGATATTGTTGTAGCAATCGCTCATTATATATTTCTTCAGCAATATTAGCCACATTAATAAAGCTATCCACTAGAATGGATTTAACCCTTAAGTTATCAGATTCTACTTGCTGTATTGTTTGCCGATAAAGTGTATTGTAGGAATAGCGAACCAAAAATATTCCTACGATTAAAACCGGTACTACTATAAATATAGTAAGACGTATAACCATTTGTTTTGCGATTTTAGCCGGCCTTCGTAGGTCTGATATAAAAACTGAAAGCTTTTCTATGATTTTATTCATCATAAATCATCCCTTTATATGCTTTTCTTTGATATTTGTTTGCTAGGTATACTATATGCATAGTACCAGAAAATACCTGTAATTGGAAGTATTTTTTATATAATTTATATATATTGCTCAAATGGTAGTGGAAAACTATGTAGGTTTCGTATATAATTAATAAAAAGTATTTTATCTTATATGAGGTAAAGGAGTATAAGGCTGAAAGAAAATCACTTTCAACCACAAAACGAGGTGAAAAATGAAAAGAAAACTTACTAGCCTATTTCTTTGTTTGATTTTATTGACTTCTTTGTTGGCTGGATGTGTAGGTAAAAATGAGAGGGAAAATAATTCTTTAACGAATGGACAAACGAAAGATTATATTAATTCATCAGGAGTTGATAAATATCCTAGGTTTATAACTGTTGATTTGTTCAACAGTTACTCCAACTACCAAGGCATACAAGGGGGATGGTTTGGACATGTAATAAAAGAGAGATTCAATATGGAGTTAAACATTATCGCGCCTAACGCTTCAGGCTCTGGAGACACTTTATATCAAACAAGAAGTGCGGCGGGTAATATTGGTGATTTAATAATTTTTAATTTGGAAGGCGGGAAATTACAAGAACTTGTATCTGCCGGTCTAGTTCTTGACATGAGTCCCTACATAAAGAAATCAAAGAATCTGGAAACATACAAAAGAGCAATTGATACAACGAATAAAAAGTTGGTTTCTGAGACCGGAACCTGGGCTATTCCATCGGAAGTCACAGTACAAAGTTCAACAGACATGATTAATACGGTTTCATTGAATAGCGGTATCTATATTCGTTGGGATTTGTACAAACAGCTGGGATACCCTAAAATGGCTACCTTTGAGGATCTCTTGCCAGTTATGAAAGATATGCAGGATATAGCAGGCACTAGTGATAGCGGCAAGAAGGTTTATGCCTTTTCGCTTTTTAAGGACTGGGATGTAGCTATAATTCAGGCAGGACAACAGCTTCCTGCAAATTACGGATGGGGTATGGAGGGTTTTGTATTACAAAAAGCAGACGATTCAGAAGACCCTATTGATTTTCTAGCAGAGAACTCACCTTATATCCGTGGTCTACGATTTTTTTATCAGGCGAATCAAATGGGATTACTAGATCCGGAATCAAGGACACAGAATTGGAATACATTGTATGGAAAATACGAGGATGGTTCAGTATTATATTCTCCATGGCCATGGCTTGGTAAAGTGGCATACAATACATCTGTTCATACCGAAGAAGGAAAGGGATTTCATACAGCAGCCATCGACGACCTTACTATACGCGAATGGGGTTGTTATGAAAACGGTAATCCGGAGTATGGCATAATGGTAGGCAGCCGAGCTCAAGATTCCCAAAGGATGGTTGATTTTATAGATTGGCTGTATTCTCCTGAAGGAATTCAAATGTCACAATTCGCTATAGTAGACGAAATGTATGAGCTAGAAAACGGCTTGCCTGTACTTACAGAACTTGGGAAAGAAGTCTTTTTAGAAGGTGACGCAGATATGCCTGATAACTATAACGGAGGTTCTTATAAAGATGGTAGAAGCCAGCTTGGCTTTAAAATAGTAAGTATTAGTGAGATGAATCCTGCTACAGGATATACATATACGCAGGAAACATGGCCATCTTATATCGAAGTCACATCAACTTCTATCGACATAGATTGGCAAAACCATATGGGTGCATCCAATGCAACTGAATATTGGAAGAAAAACAATCAAATATGTATCTCTCCCGGAACTGATTATGCAGCTCCTCCTGATTCTACAGATATTGCTACTATGCGTTCTCAAATAACGGAAATATCAAAAGAATATTCATGGAAGGCTATTTACGCAAAAGACGATGCTGATTTTAATGCTATAATTGCTGAAATGCGTACCATTGTTGAGGGTTTAGGTTATTATGACGTTGTCAAAGTTGATATGGATAATGCCGCAGCATTAAAAGCTGCTCGCTGGGAGTAAAATTACCCTTAGATTTCAATAGAGCAGGAGGAAGAGATTAATATTACCAAATTACAAAATAACCCTACAAAATCATAAATGATTGTGATATACTATTGACGATAGGCGGATTAGTCTGATTTAATCAATATTAATTCATGATTATACGAATTATCATTGGAGGAAACAATGTTAAATTTTAAGAAAATCAGATTGATGACAAAGCTTGCTGTTTATGAGAATAAGGACGGCAAGGAGGACATCCATCTTAGCAAATATTATAAAACAGACTATGTTAGATTTCAGGTTCTAAAATCAATTATTACCGCGACCATAGGCTATGGATTAATCATTGGCTTGATTGTATTTTATAGGATGGAATACCTGATAAAAAATGCTGTGGTCTTGGATTACAAATTGCTGGGAACCTATGTACTTGGTTTTTATTTGATGACGATTACTATATTCGGGTTGGGAGCACTCGTCGGCTATTCCATGAAATATGATGCTTCTAGGAAAAAGCTTTCCAGATATTTTAGACTGTTAAAGCGTCTGGAAAAAGTATATAATGAATCATCTCATGATTCTTAAATTTGGAGGAATACAAGATGCTGCAATTACTTGAATTCAGGGAAAGAGTTAAAAACTTTTATCAAAGGTATGATGCTTATTTACTGCCTATAATAAAGTTTATTTTTGCATTTATTGCATTTCAGACTATTAATAGGGAGATTGGCTATGATGATAGACTAAAATCATTGCCTATCATTCTTGGCATCTCTTTATTAAGTGCATTTACACCTTCGGCTGTTATGGTTCTTTTGGCTGCTATAATATCTATACTTCATGTTTATTTTATATCTCCGATATTGTCCATAATAATTATTGTGATATTGATGATTTTATATCTTTTATTTGCTCGATATACACCGAGACAGGG
>SHOH01000312.1 GCA_004294845.1 Anaerolineaceae bacterium | reverse complement strand
TTAGATGATTTTATCCTTTCACCGGCTGAGTAAACGGGCGAATATTAGCATACGCAATGGTAAAATGGCTTAACAGATAAAAAGAAAATTGATGTTCTATTTTACGAAATATGTGAGGTGTGCTGAAGAGGAAAATAAAAACTACTTGTACAAAGAAATCGTGTACAAGCAGTTTTTATTTTTGTATTATCTATTTATGGATATTATTCAGTACCATCATTTAACAACACCTGATATCTCATACCAGTGATTACTCCGTTCTCGTCTCTAGTATATCTAGAAAAACGTACTCCATTTTCCCCCATAGAAAATCCTCTAGCGTTTGACATTCCTATAAAACCCTCCGGGAATATCCATTCTTCACCGCATACCACCCTAGCTCCATCATATTCATAAACCATCAATCCATCGTCTGTATATGATACCTCCTTGACTGATTCAGGTATTAAAATAGATACCTCCATTAATGCGTCAAGATTTTCTGGATCATGAAAATAAGACAAATCGCCATTTTCTATAATATCTAATATATCAATATTTGATGATTTAGAATCGTTTGGATAAATATTTGAAAGAGAATTATCTAAGTCAGAAATATCAAGATTCGAGTCAGAGTTATCTTCTGAATATAAATCCTGAAGGAATTTTTCGGCTTTCTCGGGATCTGCCTTTGAGGAATCAAGCGGTAGGTCAAACAGTACATTTATTCCATCGAAGTCTGGATTTGGGGTAATTTCGCCAGTTTCCTCATTGTAGCTATAGGCTTCTACACTATAAAAGGTAGTATTACTTACACAAAGATATAAGTCTCTGTCTGCAAATATTTCTACATTATCACATTCAATAAGGCGATACATAATTCCATCTATAACCTGTTCAGTATAGCTGCCATTATTCATAGTCACAATATTACATAGCCATGGGTTCTCGCCTTTAATAAGTGGGGATACAAAGAAGCTTGTATTTCTATAATCTTCATCACTTGTGACAGGCATTGGGCTTCCATCTTCCTTAGATATAGCAACTACAGCATAGGTACTATT
>SHOH01000025.1:21198-30201 GCA_004294845.1 Anaerolineaceae bacterium | reverse complement strand
TTATCCTCCAATAGGGATTAACATCTTTTACAACATATAACGGAGGATATTCCTCCTCCACCTCTATTCGATACCCATTAAAGCAATCAAGCACAGAATGGTGGTTACAATTGAGAAAACGGCGACTATTCTGGTCTCCGACCATCCTTTTAGTTCGAAATGATGATGGATTGGTGCCATCTTAAATAACCTTTTACCTCCGGTCAGCTTAAAATAGCCTACTTGGAGTATAACTGACAGCACCTCCACAAAATATATCATGGCAACTAATATAATAAACAAAGGCATTCTAAGCATAAATGCCGCCGAGGCCACAAATCCACCCAGAGCCAGCGAACCGGTATCACCCATGAATACCTTTGCAGGGTATACATTATATAGTAGAAATGCCAATAAGCTTCCAGCCACTGCTCCGCAGATTGGAGATATTCCGCTGTTCATACCTATTGATACAACCGTAAAGAAGGTTGCTATAAGTACTGTGACGCTTGATTCAAGTCCGTCCAACCCATCGGTAAAATTAGAGCCGTTAACGGTACCAAGCACTACTATAAACATCATCGGAATGAACAGATAAGAAATATCCAGGTACTTTCCACCTGAAAACGGAATAAGCATTAAGGTAGCATCCTCTACAAAATTAACCAAATAAAAACCAAATATAGCTGTAACAAGAATCTGTCCAAGAAGTTTTTGCCAAGCCCGCAGTCCCATAGAACGTTTCATCACCACTTTTATGTAATCATCCAAAAACCCGATGATACCAAAACCTATAGTGGCAAACAGTATCGGTATAATCTCTTTATTATCCTTAAGATAGAATAGGCATGTTATTGAAATACTAAGAACTATAATAATTCCGCCCATGGTAGGTGTTCCTGTTTTTTTTAAATGAGATTCCGGTCCATCATTTCTAACAAACTGACCGAACTTCATTCTTTTTAAAAAGGGTATTAATATAGGACATAATACCACGCAGACACCAAATGAAATTATTACCGGCAATATAACCTGAAAATCCGAAAAATTCATGAAAAGCTCCTATCCGCCTATATATTGGCCAAATTCTCATACATGGTACCAGGTACCATTTTCGCTTGTACCGGGTACAATTCCCTTTGGTACCTGGTTCCGTTCAATATACCAGTAAATATACGGAAATATATACTTTGATACGAACTAAGCTATTATACTTTATAACATTGAAAATAACAATATCATATAGGACTGAATTATCATATTTAATAATAAAGTACCAGTCCGCTTTTTCTATTTACACTATCTCCGGGGAGAGGAAACTGCTCTGTTACTACTTCTCCCTCACCCGAACTATAGACATCTCCAAATTCATAAATCTTTAAAAGATCCTTCATTTCTTTTTTTGTTTTACCTACAAAATCAGGAACCACAAATGTACCTACCTGATACTTTTTTTCTTCCTCCTCTGTGTATCTTGCTTCTATTCCCATATAAGGAAGTATATTATCGAATAATTCCGCTATAACCGGAGCCGCTATGGTTCCTCCATAATATATTCCCACCGGTTCATCTATCAGAATTAAGGCTATCACCTGAGGATCATCAGCCGGAGCAAATCCTATAAATGAGGAAATGTATTTTCCTGTTCTTCTGGGAAGCTTTTCTGAAGTGGCGGTTTTCCCTCCTACACGAAAGCCCGGAAGATATGCTCTTCTACCGGTACCATCAGTTACTACGGCTTCCAAAAGCTGTTTCATAATCTCCGATGTCTCTTTGCTAACAGCATTATCTGTTGTTTTATATTCAAGAGTTTTTACTATCCTTCCATCAGGCGCTTTAATCTCTTTGCCGAAATGAGGTGTGACTAAGGTTCCTCCGTTTATAATGGCACTGGCAGCCGTAAGAAGCTGCAGTGGTGTTATCTGAAATGACTGTCCAAAGGACATGGTTGCTAGCTCAACTGCACCAATATTATCTATATTATGCATAATTGAGTTGGCTTCACCGGGAATATCTACTCCGGTTCTATTAAAAAGGCCAAGTTTTTTATAATATTCATAGGTTTTTTTAACCCCTACTCTTGCACCAATTTCAATAAATACAGGATTGCAGGAGTTTTTTATACCCTCCACAAAATTCTGACTCCCATGTCCCCCAGCTTTATGACATCTGATAGTTCTGTCCTCTACCTTCTTATATCCGGGGCAAAAGAACCTGTCATCCAATTTTACCACATTTTCCTCTAAAGCTGCCGTGGTAGTAACTATCTTAAATGCTGAGCCCGGCTCATAGGTATCGCTGATACAGGCATTACGCCACATTCCGTTTAAGAGCTCGTTAAGCTTTTCAGAGCTTAAGGTTTCACCTACATAATCCTTAGCTATTTCATTTATAAGATTGTATGGATCATTTAAGTTAAATTCCGGAGCATTTACCATTCCATATAATTCACCGTTATTAGGATTCATAACAATGAGTTTAACATTGTCAGCACTCTTTGCCTCCATAACCTTATATGCTGCCTGTTCGGCATACTCTTGGATATTTGTATCAAGGCTTAGATACAGATCATTTCCCGGCTGAGGTGTTATTCTATCCTCAGCTGCATTTTCAATCTCCACACCATATGCGGTTGTCAGAGTAAGTATTGTTCCGTTTATTCCCCTTAAATAATCCTCGTATTTTACTTCCAAGCCGATTACACCTTGGTTGTCACTTCCGGTAAATCCAATGACCTTGGAAGCCAAGCTGTCAAAGGGATAATACCGCTTATAATCCTCGTCTACCATTACGCCATCAAGTTTATATTCTCTTATTTTATCGGCAATCTCTTTATTAACATTCGACTTGATTCTTTCAATGGATGATCGTTTTTCTACTCTCTTTCTAACATTTTCTTCACTTAATCCCAGCTCGTCAGATAATACCTTAATTACTCTTTCCGGTTCTTTTATCTGTGTATGAATAACAGATATGGTACAAACCGGTCTATTGGTAGCTAACTCCACACCATTAATATCATAGATACTACCTCGTTCTGCTTTGATTGGTCTCTCCCTTTCATGAAGAGCCTTTGCACGGGCAGCATAATCCTCCGATTTAAAAATAATTAGATAAACCAGTCTTCCCGTAAGCCCAATTGTTGCCAATAGAATTACTATTATTATAACCAGGATATTTCTCCTGTTATATGTCCTGTTTTTTGCCATATCATCAACCCTGAAACTCTTATCGTTTCATTTTATTACAAATGATACAGCTTTATTCATTTTTCAGAAAATGCATTATCCAGTCAGATCCTCTTCAGGTCCAACTTCTTCAGATTCAAGCTCATCAGTTTCAGTCTCTTCGGTTAGATCACCTTCATCTTCGCCCTCAGGGCTTTGTCCACTATCATCTTGATTATCTTGTGGTTCATTTCCTGTTTGTTGGTTATTATTGTCGTCTTGTTGTTCAGTATTTTGCTGGTTACTTTGTTGGTTGTTCTCTTGTTGATTGATATTAGAATTGTTATTGTTGTCTCTATTCTGATTATTTGAATTATTGTTACTCTCAGAATTTTGATTGCTTGAATTATTATTATTATTATTTTCATTCTGATTATCTGTATCGCTATTGTTATCAGAATCCTGATTATCATTATCTTCAGTGCTTTGTTCGTTTTGGTTATCTTCATTAGTATCTTCGGTTACATTCTCATCTGTAATCAGATAATCTATTTCTCCCTCTGGATAGATGCCTAATGCCGGAAGAAGCTCTGTCATGATGCGACTGGCCAGCTTAGTTGCAATGGAGCTGTCATCCTGTCTTTCAACATTCTGAGGTTCATCTACAACAACATATACTACTACCTCAGGATTAATAGCCGGAGCCGCCCCAAGAAATGATACTACATAGTTTTTCTCACCTCTGGGAAACTTCTCTGCAGTACCTGTCTTTCCACCTATCGTATATCCAGGCACCCTAGCTGGTTTAGCTGTTCCCAGCTCTACGGTCTGATACATAGTTTCACGAATAAACTCTGATGTTTCCTCCGATACGGTACGCCTTACAAGCAAAGGTTCAATTTTCTTTACGGTGGCCTTCTGATCGTTCATAATCTCTTTAACGATACGAGGCTGGTAATAATAACCTCCGTTAATAACAGATGAATATGCGGCTGCCATCTGTAGCATAGTTACGTTGAAGGTCTGTCCAAAGCTACTGGTCGCAAGCTCCGATGCATTGAGGTTGTTCAAATCAGTTATGATTCCGCTTGCTTCACCGGGTAAGTCAATACCGGTTTTTTGACCGAATGAAAAGTATTTCTGGTACTCATAGAAATTATTTCTTCCCTCAGCTGCAGCAATCTGCATCATAGCATCGTTACAAGATTTCATTAAGGCCTCAGCAAGAGTTATTTCTCCATGTCCATATTTGGAACTACAACTTATATACCATCCACCAACTTCCTCACCGCCATCACAGAAAAAGGTAGTGTTTTTGGAGATAATTGCTTCTTCTAAACCTATAGAGACGGTAAAGGGCTTGAAGGTCGAGCCAGGTTCAAAGCCTGAGCTTATTATATCATTCTTCCATATCTGGTTCATTGCTTCAATCTTTTCCTCGAGAGTCATAGCCGATAGCTCTTCCTGACTATAGATTCCCTCAAGATCTCTTGGTGAATTCAGATTATATTCTTCGTTCGATGCCATTGCAATAATATCACCGTTATTAGGATCCATAGCAATGACTCCGATGCTCTTACTACCAAACTCTTGGTTAAAATCTCGTATATGCTTTTGAATGATTCTCTGAGCATTTACATCAATTGTGCTGACTATGGTATGTCCATTCTGAGGTTTCTTGACAATTCTCTCAATATTTAGTGAAGAATCATAATAGCCATATTCTCTGCCATTTGTGCCGTTAAGTTCATCATTATAATATTCCTCTATTCCAAAGTAACCCTTGTTATCGGCTGATGTAAAACCAAGGATATCTCCCGCAAGTGTATCATAAGGATAAGCCCGCACATATTTTTCCTCAAACCAAAGGCTCTTAATATTAGAATCTTCTTCTAAAAGCTTCTTAAAAGACTCTACCTGAGTCAGCTGTAAATTATCAAGAAGTATCTTATATCTGCTGTCAGGTCTTTCTTCCAAGATACTGTTCACTGTTTCAGCATCAATCTCATAATGGTTTTTTAAAGCTTCAAGGGTTGTTGGGATTTTATCGGAATTTAGTAATAGATTTTGCGGATCAAGAATAAGCCGGTACCTGAGCTCACTTCTGGCTAGAACCGTACCGTTTCTATCAAGAATTTCCCCTCTTTTATAAGGAAGAACTCCTCTAACATAAGATTGTCTTGAAAGAACCTGCTTGGCGTATCTCTCCCCATCGGTCTGGGTTATGTATATTAGTCTACCAATCAAGCCTGCCAAGAGCAAAGTAATAACACAAAATACAAGCAATAACCTTGCTTGCATTCGTGATGTAAAACTTTTAATTCTTTCTGGTGGTTTCTGCATAGTATACTAACCTCGTCCGTTTCTAGTGATGTTATTTCGGTATATCTGCATACTGCCTTACATAACTGTCATCTGTACTTTCAAAGGTAATGACTTCATTATTATTTGGATATACCATTCCAAGCTCATTTACAGCAATACTATATACATAATCAAGATCATATACCATATTTATCTGTTCATATGAAGCATTATTTTCATTTCTCATATTTATAAGACTGCGCTCCATGGATACAATGTCCTTCTCCATTTTACCAACCTGATGCTGGAGCATCAAAAACTCAATACAAAAATATAAGGTTGCAGCTATGGCTAGCGTAAGTATAAATAAAGAAGCTTTACTAATTCCGGACAAATGCCTAGGTTGACTGTGCGTCCGCCTTCTCGGTGTGGGTATCTGTCTCTCAGGTGTCGGTCTTTGTCTCTCGGGTGCCGGGATATCTCTTATTTGTCTTTCCAAAGCAGCACTATAATCCCGCATAACCTCTTGCCCGACATAACCTTGCTTTCGGGCTGTATTGCCATCGATATAGTAATTATTAGCTTGATATTGGTGCCTTTTCCTGTTTGCCTCCATGCAATGACCCCTCTCTACTGCCCTAATGATGTCTCTTGTTATTCTTCTTCTGCTATCCTTTCGAAAACTCTAAGCTTTGCACTTTTTGATCTTTTATTAAGCTCTATTTCCTTATCAGATGGGAAAATTGGTTTCCTTGTAATAATTCTTCCCTTAGGTTTCTTACCGCATACACACACAGGAAAATTTGGTGGACATGTACATGGGTTTTCATTTACTCTAAAGGATTCCTTTACTATTCTGTCCTCCAGTGAATGAAAGGTGATTATCAAAAGTCTTCCTCCTGGTATAAGTAAATTGATCATATCCTCCAGAGTATCCCGAAGTACATCCAATTCACGGTTTAGCTCTATTCGGATTGCCTGAAATGTTCTTTTTGATGGATGTCCACCTACTGCTCGCACCTTTGCCGGTATGGCTGCTTTAATAATTTCATTTAGCTGGAAGGTGGTTTCGATAGGCTTGTCCGACCTTTCTCGAACAATATGCTTTGCAATGTTCTTTGCAAATCTGTCTTCTCCGTAATTTTTAATAATCCTATATAGCTCCATTTCGCTATAATCGTTTATTATGTCTCTTGCGGTTTTGTCATTCCTTTTATCCATCCTCATATCTAGAGGTGCATCCTCGCGGTAGGAAAATCCTCTCTCTGGTGTATCCAGCTGATATGAGGATACTCCAAGATCAAGAAGAATCCCGTTCACCTTATCTATCTGTATACTGCTAAGAACAGTCTTTATCTCGCTATAATTACTTCTAATAATAGTTACTTTATCTTTATATTTAGATAACCGTAATTCGGCAGCTTGAATTGCCGCTTCATCTTGATCCAAACCGATTAATTTTCCGCTAGTAAGTCTTTGGACTATCACGGAGGAATGACCACCTCCGCCTATAGTTCCGTCTACATAAGTCCCGTCAGGATCAATATTCATGTTTTCTATTACTTCATCTAAAAGTACTGATTTGTGTTCAAATTCCATGCTAATCCTCCATATGGCTTTATCCACGAATTTGGGCGCTAGCACAAATTTGCTGTATGAACTGGGATGTCCGGTTAGAAGTTGATGCCGTACTGTGACATATGCTCCGCTATGGAGTCCACATCATCAAAATAATTATTATTTTCCCAGCGTTCCTTATTCCATATTTCAATTTTGTTCAATACGCCTACAAACACAATGTCCTTATCCAGAGCTGCATTCTCTCTTAATTTTGCAGGTATTAGTATTCTTCCCTGTTTGTCAGTCTGACATGCAGCAGCACCTGCCATAAAATAACGTTGTAATTGTCTGGCTTCTTTTGTACCTGGGAGTGTTTTTAGCTTGTCCACAAAAGTTTGCCATTCTGAAATTGGGTAAGCAAAAAGACATCCATCAAGGCCAAGTGTTATAACAAACTCTTCACCTAATTCTTCTCTGAACTTTGATGGAATTATTATTCTTCCTTTCGCATCGACGGTATGGATAAATTCGCCCATAAACATAGACAGCACCCACTTTTCATATAAGAAGCTCGTACCACTTTTGTGGTCAATTTCACCACTTCTCACCACTTCACTCCACTTATGAGTCCATTTTATTATATAAATGGGAATTTATCAAGCCCCAAAACAAAAAAATAAAAGCCCAGAATACCCATTTTTACTAGGATTTCTGTGCTTTTATTTTTTATAGTTTACAAGATGTTGTTGTTAATATTAAATATCGAACAAAATATGTCAATATATAGGCAGAAAAATAAAATATAGTAAATTAGTCCCGAATTGTAAGATGATTTACAATTTGTTGTAGTATCTGCGACAAGTATATGCTAGGTGGAATTTATATCCCGCACACTTTCTACTTAGATCTTGCAAGTTTTCTTCTTTTCATAATTATCATAGTTAATGATATGAGAATCATGAGGATGGAGATTAATTGGGATATGGGTATTGGTGTGCCCCATAGGAATAGTTGATCTGTTCTAAGACCCTCTATCCATAGACGACCAAGTCCATAGCCTGCCAAATATAGGAGCATAATTTCTCCATCAAATTTCTTGTGCTTTGTATATATGATCAGGATTATTAATAAGCAAAGATTCCAAAGAGATTCATATAGGAAGGTGGGGTGAACTTGAATATATTCCACTCCGCCAACTGTTACGATATTCTTCCTTATCTCCATTATACGGTCAAAGGCAGCCTGTCTCCCTGCGAATTTCTCTTGTAAGCTAGCTTCAGACATAGAGAAATCATAGGACACATCCCTAATATTCAGCTGCATGGCAAAAAGTCCATCGGTAAATTTACCAAAGGCTTCCCTATTAAAAAAATTTCCCCAACGACCAATTATCTGACCGGTTATAAGTCCGATACACCCTGTATCTGCCAAAAGCCAGAAAGGATATTTTTTAATACGGGTAAAGACTATTGCGCTGAGTATTGCTCCGAATATACCACCGTATATCATCAGACCGCCACTTCTTATATTAAATATTTCTAGTGGATTATCTATAAACTCATCCAAGGCAAACAGAACATAGCCTAATCTAGTGAATATAACTGACACAATAATGGCAATAAGCGCAAAGTCTAGATACAATTCTGTACTTTGTCCTGTTTTTTTTGCCATCCATTCTGCAATAAGCCAGCCCAAAAGCATGCCAAGCCCAATTACTATACCATAGAAGGCAACATGATATCCAAAGACATCTATTCCTGTCGGAACATTATTCAATTCTATACCCAAATTAGGAAATCTTATGTTGGTTAAAGACTCACTGCTAAGTAATATCTGCATTCAAATCACCACTTTCTTGATAATTTTTATATTGGCGTGTCACATAAATCAATTACGTATCTTTAATCGCAGGTTAGCTTCGCTGAACTGATTCACACATTGAACCTGAATAGTATTACATCACCATCTCGGACTACATATTCCTTTCCTTCTA
>SHOH01000025.1:19283-21098 GCA_004294845.1 Anaerolineaceae bacterium | reverse complement strand
TTGAACCTGAATAGTATTACATCACCATCTCGGACTACATATTCCTTTCCTTCTAGCCGGACCAGTCCCTTTTCTTTTGCAGCATTGTAATTGCCGCATTGCACTAGATGGTCATAATTCACTATTTCAGCCCGTATAAAACCTCGTTCAAAATCAGAATGTATCTTTCCTGCGGCTTGTGGTGCTTTTGTTCCTACTTTTATTGTCCAAGCCTTTGTCTCCTTAGGTCCAGCGGTTAGGTAGCTGATTAGACCAAGTAAGCGATAGCTTGCTTTTATCAACTTCTCTAGACCTGATTCTGAGAGTCCTAACTCTTCAAGGAACATTTTCTTTTCATCATCATCCAGCTCGGCAATCTCCTGTTCAATTCTGGCGGATATTACAAATACCTCTGAATTTTCATTAACTGCAATTTCCTTGACTATTTTTACGAATTCATTGTTTTCTCCGTCATCTATAAGATCCTCTTCCTTAACATTAGCTGCATATATAACTGGCTTTGCAGTAAGAAGATTATAGGTTGCAATAAGTTTAGTCTCTTCTTCATCAGACATAAAGGTCTTGGCCATCTTACCATCCTCTAGATGAGATTTGAGTCTTTCAAGCAGACCCAGTTCCCTGGCTTGATCCTTATCATTTTTTGCACCTTTTGCCGTTTTACTGATCCTACGTTCCAGAATCTCCAAGTCTGAAAATATCAGTTCCAAATTAATGGTCTCAATATCACGTTCAGGATCTACAACGCCTTCAACATGAATAATATTGCTGTCCTCAAAACAGCGTACCACATGGACGATAGCATCAACTTCACGAATATTGGCAAGAAACTGGTTACCCAAGCCCTCTCCCTTTGATGCTCCTTTTACAAGTCCTGCTATATCCACAAATTCAATAATAGCAGGAACCACCTTTTCTGAATGATATAGATTGCCAAGGACCGGAAGGCGTTCATCCGGTACAGAAACAATACCAACATTTGGATCTATAGTACAGAACGGATAATTGGCTGATTCAGCCCCCGCCTTAGTTAACGAATTAAAAAGTGTGCTTTTACCAACATTGGGTAAACCTACAATCCCTAGTTTCATAAATTAATTCCTTCCGTATGTTTAATCTCATATTTAGTCTATTCCTTAATAAGTCTATTCTCAGTCTTCTTATACATTGAAAGCGAAGCATGGGTTATTCTGCTTTGTACAGATAACTAGTAAAATTGAGAGTAGGGCCTTTGATTCATTTTAGTCTTTTGTCTCGAATACTGTCAGGATTCCCTCCTCGAATTCAATCCGTCCTTCTTCATCTATAAGCTCATTGCTTACTCCAAGGCTACTTGAGGAAGACAAAGTAATACCATCAAGAGGATACTTAAATCCATGTAGCCTCAAACCTTTGACCTGATGGGACAATGGTATCAGAGATATATAATCACCATGCTGCTTTGCTCTCTGTATAACAAAACTTCTATTCTTAAGATATATACTGTTATTCTCGTCTAATATCCTAGCATCTACACCCTGATTCAAAGCAAGCATAAGGAGCTCAATATTGGAAATGGTATGGTCCATTCTGCTTCCTGTTGCCCCTACTATGTCGATTGAAGATGGCTTATGGGTTAGAGCTATATCAAGTGCTATATGGGTATCCGTCTTATCTTTCATCCTTGGATAGGACTCTATTGGAATTGCTTTGGTTTTATATTTTGACAACAACTCTAAAGGAACTGAATCAAAATCGCCTAGAATATAATCAGGCAGTAGCTTTAGCTTGTCAGAAGCTATTAAACCTCTATCCACAACAATAATCATTGAATACTTT
>SHOH01000025.1:0-19183 GCA_004294845.1 Anaerolineaceae bacterium | reverse complement strand
GGGACAACACTCATTATAAGAACCATATCTATATTTTCAAAGACCGGATCAAGCATCTCAAGTCCGGTTTCAGGATTTAAAGAAACACCGACTTTTAGTCCCATTGATTTTATCCTATCAACTGTTGCAGAAAGGTCAGAACAAGCCTCTACATGGACTGTTATTATATCAGCTCCCGCATCCTTAAAATCCTCTAACATTCTTATGGGTTCTTCCACCATAAGGTGAACATCAAAAATAAGCTTCGAGTTTTTGCGGATGGATTTTATCACCGGCGTTCCGAAGCTGATACCGGGCACATAATTTCCGTCCATGACGTCAATGTGCAAATATTGCACTCCTGCCCCTTCTATTATATTAATTTGTTTTCCAAGTATATTAAAGTCTGCTGCCAAGATTGATGGCGCTAGTTTTATCATCATTTTAGTCTCCGTTCTTTGTTCTAGTATCTTTTAACATCCTTAAGTTCTGCATATAAAGCCTTATAATTATCATATCGGATGCTGCTTATTATTCCCTCACTAAGTGCTTCTTTTACAGCACATCCAGGCTCATTCAAATGCATGCATCCGATAAATCGGCATTTATCTTCATACTTATTAAATTCAATAAAATAATCCTTAAGCTCCTCTTTTTCTATCTCATGAATATAAAGAGAGCTGAAGCCGGGTGTATCCATCACATAGGTATAGTCATCTACATATATCAGCTCGGAATGTCTTGTGGTATGCTTTCCTCTTTTGATTTTTTCACTGACACTCCCAATTTCCATCTGAGCTTTGGGACTGATTATATTAATCAAAGAGGATTTGCCCACTCCTGAAGGACCGGCAAGCACAGTAGTCTTCCCTTTTATAAGACCGCGAATAATCGGCATACCATCATCCTGTAGCACACTGATACTGATAACCTCATATCCACTTAGCATATAGGTATCTATTAATAAACCCATTTCCTTCTGGTTTACAATATCCTTTTTATTAAAACATATTATTGTATGAACCTTCTGTCTTTGCATCATAATTAAAAAGCGATCAAGAAGGTTTAGATTAGGAGAAGGCTCCGCCGCCGCAAATATAACCATTGCTTGATCCACATTTGCGACAGCAGGCCTAATAATATCATTTTTTCTGGGAAGGATATGGGTAATAGTACCTTTACCCTCAGGCTGATCGTTGGTGTCAATAATGGCATCATCACCGACAAGCGGCTTTATGTTATGCTTGCGAAAGATTCCCTTTGCTTTGCATTCAAAAGTTTCGTCCTTCTCTGGCACATGAACATAATAAAAGCCTGCTATACCCTTAATTATCTTACCCCTCAAACTATTCCTCCACTGTTTCGAATTCTACAACCCATACATAAGGATCTCCTGCTTCATCCCTAAATATTTCACCGTCAATATACATCCTTACTACTCCGATAGAAGCACTTTCTCCTTCTATATTACGAACGGTTAGAGGGAAATGTGCGACTGATGTCATTTCATTATAAATCTCTGTACCATAGCCATTCTGTTCCATCTCTAAAATAATTTCGGCTTCACCGTCTCCGGTATAATCAAACGGGTTGATTTCAATAGTTAAATTACCTACATATCTATAATTACCGGTGCCTGGAGTACCTGGTCCGGGTCCACTCGTATCTATAGTCTCCGGTCCGGTGCTTACAGTAATATTTATCTTGCTACCTTTATCAACAAGTTCACCTGCGGTGGTATCTTGATAGGTAATCTGTCCCTCAGGATAGGTCTCAGACGACTCGTTACTCACTTGACCCATAACCAATCCCGCATCATTTAAGAGTCCTTCTGCTTGAGCAACTGTCTTGCCTATTAAATTGGGAACTGCAGTTTGAACAATTTCAGGTCCTTTACTTACATATACCTTAACGGTATCTCCAGGCTTAACCATGGATTCCTTAGGAGGATCTGTAGCAATAACACTACCTACTGCAATCTCATTGTTAAACATATCTTCTCTTACAGGTATCAGCTCATATTCCTTAAGCTTTTGCTCCGCTTGCTCCCAAGTATTGCCATATACATAGGGAATAACATCAGACTTAGGCCCGATACTGACATATAGGACAACTTCCGCGTCTACAGGGTAATCAGTGTTCTCTAAGGGATAAGATCTAATGACATTTCCCACCGCAGTTTCATTGGAATAATCTTCAATCGGATTTATCAGCGCATTAGGATTCTTTGCATTAATCGCCCTTATAGCGTCATCTAGCTTATGCCCGATAACATTAGGAAATGTATAGGTTTCAATAGAAGGATCCGGCTCGGGAGTTGGTGTTGGTTCCTCGGTTGGCTCTGGGGTAGGAGTCATAGTAACGATAGGATCATCATCCGGCTTCTGATCAGTTTTCGGAAGCACAAAGCGTATTACTACAAATATAATAACCAATGCCAAGATTACAATTGCAATTATGGTTAATACTGAGAAAACCTTTTCCAACTTTGAATCTACAGTATCCAGCTCTTCATCATCGTCATCAACCACATTGTTATTTCTTGAGTTGTGATAATTGTCACCAAAATAAGCTGTATTCTTTATTTTACCCAAATCATCGGAAATATTTATGGTTGGAGAATCATTTGCCACAAATGCGGGAATCTGTACAAAATCCCCATCAGGATTGGCAAGAGCTCTCTTTAAATCAATAATTAAATCAGAGGCAGAGTGATATCTTCTCTCAGGCCTTTTTTGCATACACTTTTGTACAATTTTATCAACACTTAAGGGAATGTTCCCATCCAGTTCCCTAAGCGGCACAGCTTCTCCCTGAATATGAAGCATGGCTACTGATACTGTGTTATCTCCTGCAAACGGCACCTTTCCCGAAAGCATCTCATATAGAGTAACTCCTAGAGAGTAGATATCACTTTTTTCATCACTATAACCGCCTCTGGCTTGCTCCGGAGATAGATAATGAACAGATCCCATGGCATTAGATGTAACCGTATTGGAATTTGAAGCCTTTGCAATACCAAAGTCTGTTACCTTCACCTTACCGTCCCTAGATATAATTATGTTCTGAGGTTTGATATCCCTATGGATGATATGATTATCATGGGCAGCTTCCATACCCTGTGCAATCTGTATGGATATTCCTACCGCTTCCTTAACTTCCAGCTTACCCTTTCTTTCAATAAACCTTTTCAGAGTAATACCTTCCACCAGTTCCATTACAATATAATGCAGGCCCCCATCGTCACCAACATCATATACATTGACTATGTTAGGATGGGATAATCCTGCTGCTGATTGTGCTTCACCTCTAAATTTATTAACAAAACTTTTGTCACTGGAATATTCCGGTTTTAACACTTTAATCGCAACAAAACGGTTTAGCCTTTCGTCCTTTGCTTTATAGACGTCTGCCATACCGCCCGAACCGACACTATCAATGATTTCATATCGATCGCTGATAAACATACCGGGTTTTAACATGATCCTTCACCTCTTTTTCATACTTTAGCTATTATGACTGCTATGTTGTCCTTCCCACCTTGCTGATTAGCTTGCTTAACTAGGGTTTCTGTAGCACTCTGTGGATTGTCTGCATTTTCCCTAATGATTTGCTCTATAGTCTCGTCATTCAACATATTAGTCAATCCGTCCGAGCACATTAGAACAATATCTCCCTCCATAAGTTCAACCTCGAAATAATCCGGTTGCGCAGTCTCATTTGTTCCTAATGCTCTTGTAATTATGTTCTTATTCGGATGAGTTTTAGCTTCATCCCGGTTCAGCTCGCCTGTTTTTACCATTGCCTGTACCAGACTATGGTCTTCTGTTATCTGTCTCATTTCACTAGAGATAACGTACAGTCTACTGTCCCCTATGTTCGCTACATACAATTCATTTCCACATATAGTCGCAACAACAAAGGTGGTTCCCATACCTTCGTAATCAATCTCTTGCTTTGACTTTTCATATAGCTTTTCATTTGTTTCTTTTATTGCTTCTTCTATCAAGGTTATTGGCGATTTTATATCGCTATTTCGTATATGTTCTGTAAAATATTCAACGCAGAACCTTGAAGCATAATCACCTGCATTATGTCCTCCCATCCCATCTGCAACAATAAACAAATTCGGCAGATTACCGATGGCATTTACCTCACAAAAGACATAATCCTGGTTTACCCTCCGCTTTTCCCCAATATCAGTGATTGAAAATGCTTTCAAGCCTGCACCTCCTCGTCCAACCCATATACTTAGGCTTTAGGCCTACTCCCCATCCCCATATTTTATCAAACAATTATATAGGATACAAGACCTGTATCTTCCTATTTGCTACTATGGTCCATATAGCTCTTTCTTAGTTGGCCACAAGCAGCATTAATATCTGAGCCCATTTCTCTTCTAATAGTAACATTTATTCTATATTTTTCAAGTATATTTTTGAATTTTTGTATTTTATTGCTATCTGATTTAAGGAAGCTTCTTTCCTTAATAGGATTGATAGGAATTAGATTAACATGGCAGTTGTACCCCCGTAATAATCTACTAAGCTCCCTGGCATGCTCTTCCTCATCATTAATGCCCTCTGTCAGACAATATTCAAAGGTCAGCCTTCTGCCTGTTCTTTCATAATAATACCTGAAGGCTTCCATCACATCCGAAAGCTCATATTGTCTAGCAATCGGCATCAGTTTTTTTCTTATCTCATTATTTGGTGCATGAAGGGATAAAGCCAAGGTAACAGGTATCTCTTCGTCGGCAAGCTGGCGGATTTTATCCGGAATCCCACAGGTGGAGACAGTAATATTTCTCGCACTGATATTAATTCCTGCAGAATCAGATAAGATTCGTATAAAACGCACCAGATTATCATAATTATCCAAGGGCTCTCCGGTTCCCATAACTACTACATTACTTACTCGTTCTCCAGATATCATTTGGATTCGGTAAATTTGATCAAGCATTTCTGAAGCAGTAAGATCTCTTTCCCTTCCACCGATTGTAGATGCGCAAAAGGTGCAACCCATTCTGCATCCCACCTGAGAAGATATGCATACACTGTTGCCATGGTGGTATTTCATAAGCACACTTTCTATGACTCTATCATCTTTTAGACGAAATAGGTATTTTATGGTTCCATCCTTTTCTGAGACAAGACTATCAACCGCTTCCAAAACTGTTAATGGATAATGCTCTTTTAATGTATTCCTTAATTCCTTAGATAGATTTGTCATTTCATCATAGGAGCCCACCAGCTTAACATGAAGCCATTCGTAGATTTGCTTAGCCCTAAAAGCCGGTTGGCCTATCTTCTTCATTTCATTTATTAATTCATCCAAATATAAGGATTTTATATCCAAATGCTTTACCTACTTTCCTTTTCTCATTCTGCATATAAAAAACCCATCTGTAGGATGGATTCCCTGTAGAAGCTGCAAATAACCGGCCCCAGTTGTATCCGAATGCAAAAGCCCTGGAAGATAATTGTTCAAGCTTTCCGAAGTAAAATCATGATTAGCTAAGAACCATTCCATATTTCCTATATTCTCGTCACGGTTAAGAGTACAGGTACTGTATATCAGTATACCACCAGGTTTAACGTACCGGGAAACCACATTTAAAATTTCCCTTTGTAAGGTTACCAGTTCTTTTTGTTGATTTTGTGTCAATTTATATTTTATATCATACTTTTTTCCTATTACACCCAAACCGCTACAGGGAAGATCTGCAATAACCACATCGGCTTTATTTATTATATCACTATCTATAATTGTCGCATCCCACACCTTGGTTTCTATGTTTTGAACTCCCATACGTAGTATATTTTCTTCGATAAGCTTAGTTTTATATTCGGTTAGGTCTCTGGCAGATACCTTTCCTGCTTTTTCTGCTATTTGAAGAGCCTTTCCACCCGGAGCGGCGCACACATCAACCACATAGTCATCTTTTTTTACACCGGAGACTTCTCCTACCAGCATGGAGCTAACATCCTGAACAGCAAATAATCCCTCATTAAAAGTATCTAAGCCTTCCAGATAATCAAAATCCTTTATTACAAAAGCTTCCTTAAGGTATGGATGCCCTGTTACCGTTACTCCTTCTGCAATTAACTTTTCCTTTAGCTCATCAGGAGTAGTCTTCATACGGTTACAGCGAATGGTAATCTCCTTTTCCCTTAAAGAAGCTTCTAAGATCGTCTCAACCTGCACTGGATCATATTGATCAAGCAACATTCCCAAAAGCCATAGAGGTGTTGAATAGCGCACACTCAGATATTCCTTTATATCCCTGGCTTTATCAGGATATTTTATATCCCCCATTCTTGCTATGTTTCTAAGATTAGCATTTACAAATCCGGACAGCTGTGAAAAGCCTCGCTTTTTAGCCAGCTTAACTGCTTCATTACAAACTGCAGAAGCCGGTATACTATCCATATATAGAAGCTGATAGACACTGAGTCTCAGGAGATTTCTTATTAAGGGTTTCATTTTTCTGATAGGTAGAGAGGAAAACTGGTCTATAACATAATCAAGTGTCAGGTAACGCTTTACAGTACCGGTAAAAAGTCTGGAAATAAATGCTCTTTCCTGCTTTGGTCTATCCTGATTATGCTTTAAAACCCTTCCCAATACTCTATGGCTGAATTCCTCACCTTCAATAACCTCTATAAGCATATCAAGTACAATCTCTCGTTCATTGTCGTGATTAGTCACGGCGTCTTCCTCCAAATAAAAGAATTAAACGTAATAGCTGCAGGAATGTAGCCGCGGCTGCTGCCACATATGTTAGTGCTGCAGCATTTAGTACCTTTTTCGACTGGGCTAATTCTTCATAGTGAAGAATTCCTGCCTCTCCCAGATTCCTAACAGCTCTTCTGGAAGCATTAAATTCAACAGGTAGAGTTACTAATTGAAATAATACTGCCGTGGAAAACAAAATGATTCCTATATCTATCAAGGTCTGAGATCCGGTAAACAAAACTCCTATCAGGATTAGAGGCCAAGCTATAGCTGAGCCAAAATTAGCTACAGGAACCAAGGCACTCCTGATTTTTAAAGGAACATATGCATTCTGATGTTGAATAGCGTGTCCGCACTCGTGAGCTGCTACACCGATAGCTGCAATTGAATTGCTGCCATATACTGAATCGGATAAACGTAGAATCTTTTTTCTGGGATCATAATGATCAGTCAGCTGTCCCTGAACATGCTCAATATGAACATCATATATACCCGCTTTATGAAGGATTTTCTCTGCTGTCTGCGCTCCTGTCATACCTGATAGGCTCCTGACACGGGAATACTTTGCAAATGTTGATTTTACTCTTGCGGAAGCCGCCAGAGATAATATTATTCCTATAATTACAAGAATATAGGTTGGATCAAAATAAAAAGGATACAAGAACATCCACCTTCTTTCATATTGTTAGTGTTATCTAGTTACATTTAAGCTGCTAATACATATTATCCAAGAATCGTACCCATTTCTAAGGAATACCCTCTTAGAAATGCATCACAGGATAATCGCTTCTTGCCTTCAAGCTGTAATTCATGTATCTCAAGAGCATCCTTTCCAGTCATAACAGTAATTGTGTCTTTGTCTATCTGAACCACTTCACCGGGTTTTCCTGAATCTGAATACTCTACCACCTTGGCACTCCAAATCTTTAGAGTTTTACCCTTTAGCTTAGTATAAGCACTTGGCCAAGGATTAAGTCCACGAATCATTCTCTCAATATCTACAGCCGACAGATTAAAATCAATATTACCCATTTCCTTATCCATCATCTTCACATAGGTGGCTAATGAATCATCCTGAGGGATTCTTGTGGCACTTCCATCTTCTAGCTGCTTTAGGGCTTTTACTAATAGCTTGGCACCAAGATCCGCAAGCTTATCATGGAGGCTACCGCCTGTCTCATCCTCGGCTATAGGTATGCTTTCCCATAAAATCATATCTCCGGTATCCAGTTTAACATCCATATACATGATAGTTACGCCTGTTTTCTCCTCACCGTTAATTATGGCTGCTTGTATAGGTGCTGCCCCTCTGTATTTTGGTAGTAAAGAGGCATGGACATTGATACAACCATAGGGAGGTATGACAAGAAGCTCCTTGGGGAGAAGCTGTCCAAATGCCGCGACCACGATAACCTCAGGAGCAAGGCTTCTGATTATCTGTAGAAACTCAGCTTCTCTAACCTTGACCGGCTGATATATGGCTAAATTATGTCTAAGAGCAGCCTCCTTTATGGCAGGGAAGCTTATCTTTCCGCCTCTTCCCTTTACCTTGTCAGCTTGTGTTACAACTCCGATAACCTCATGACCTGCCCCTATAATCTCTTCTAATGTACCTACCGCAAAGTCAGGGGTACCCATAAATAAGACTTTCATAATATATAATCCCTCTTTCTTTTATAGAGCTTGGATAATCAAGCTTTATTATTAAATGGCTTGCTAGTCTTGCTCGTCAACCTCTTCAGTCTGATATACTACATCTCTTAGCCCATCTGTAACTTTATCAACATATAAAATACCATTCAGATGATCTATTTCATGGCATATTGCCCTTGCCAATAATTCTGTTCCTTCTATGGTAAATTCTTTCATATTCTTATCATATGCTTTTACTTTAACATAATTAGGTCTCTCAACAGTTCCAACCTTGCCGGGAACACTAAGACATCCTTCATCACCTATCTGGCATCCATCTGTTGCTATGATTTCCGGGTTAATAAGAATAATCGGATCATTTCCTTCCTCCGATATATCTATCACAACAAGACGCTTTAATATACCTATCTGTGGAGCGGCCAATCCAACACCTTCCGCATCATATAGGGTATCCAGCATATCATCGATTAAAACAAGCAGTTTTTTGTCTACTTCCTTTATTTCTCTACTTACTTTTGTAAGTACACTATCTCCTATCTCTCTTATATTTCTAATGGCCATGTTCATCTTCCTTTCTCAATATGTACTCATTGGATTAAAATCGAATTGAAGATTGCATCCTACAAACTGCCCGGAATAATTAAAATAACCCTCCAAATAATTCTTTAATCCTACCAGTAGGTCATAATCCTCATCCTTAATATAAATAACTCTTCTATATATGTCCTTAGCTTTTGCTAATCCTGCCGGAGCGGGACCTATAATCTGAGAGGATAACTTATTCGTTATAATATATTCCTTTAAAGCTTCCGCAACATGTGTTACGGCTCTTTCCACCTTTTCCTCTTCCTTGGATGTTACAAGAGCCAGTAAAATATGGGCTGCGGGAGGATACTGCATAAGTCGTCGATATAGCATTTCCTGCCCAAAGAACTCCTCATAATTTCCTTCTGCTGCTGTTATAATACTATAATGCTCAGGATGATAAGTCTGTATAACTACCTCACCAGGTATTGCATCTCTTCCTGCTCTTCCCGCTGCTTGAGACAGAAGCTGGAAGGTTCTTTCACTGGCTCTAAAGTCTCCTGCATAAAGGGATAAATCTGCTGCAATTATTCCTACCAAGGATACCAAGGGAAAGTCATGACCTTTTACTATCATCTGAGTTCCTACCAGAATATCTGCCTTATGTTTCGCAAACGCTGATAATATCCTCTGATGTCCTCCTTTGTTCTTCGTAGTATCCGTATCCATACGAAGGACTCTCGCTTCGGGAAATTCCCGTCTTACAATTTCCTCGACCTTCTGAGTTCCCGTACCGAATGCCGCTATATACTTTGAACCACATGCAGGACATGTATTTGGCATCCGCTCTTCATATCCGCAGTAATGGCAAAGAAGTTTACTGTTTACATGTGAGGTCAAGGATATATCACAGTGTGAGCATCTCATAACATGACCGCAGCTTCTACAGGACACAAAACCCGAATATCCTCTTCGGTTTATAAAGAGCATGATTTGCTCATGATTGCTTAATTTTTCTTCTATTAATTCCTTAAGCTTTCTAGAAAATATAGATCTATTCTTTTGCTTTAACTCCTCCCTAAGGTCAACAATCCAAACCTTAGGTGGATTAGCTTCTTTTGCTCTTTTGGTTATAGTATAAAGCTTATACTCACCTGAAATACATCTACTATAGGATTCCAATGACGGAGTTGCTGATCCTAGTATAACAAAGGAATCAGTAAGCTGTGCACGCTTTTTTGCAACCTCTATTGCATGATACTTAGGAGTGATTTCACTTTTATAGCTTCCCTCATGCTCCTCATCAACAATTATTAATCCTAGATTTTTAAATGGCGTAAATAGGGCGGATCTGGGACCGATCATAATATCAATATCACCTTTTTTTGCTCTTAAGCTCTGATCATATCGTTCACCATCAGACATTCTAGAATTTAAGATGGATATACGCTCGCCGAATCTTTCATAGAATCTCTTAACCGTCTGATAGGTTAAGGCAATCTCTGGTATAAGAACTATTACCTGCTTGCCTGATGCTATCACCTCTGAAATAATATCCATATATACTTCGGTTTTTCCGCTTCCGGTAATTCCATGGATCAAATAAGTGTAGCGCTTTCCTTCATTATAATCTCTAATAATATGCTCCACTATCCGCTTCTGTTCACTATTTAATGTAACCTTGGTATGTGTAACGCTTTGTTCTTCAATTGGGTTACGGTAAAGCTGCTTACTATCTATCTGAATAATTTCATTATCTAATAACCATCTTATCACAGGTCTGCTGATATTAAGACCCTTTAGGGTCTTATCATAATCCAGGATACCGTTCTTAAGCAGGGCTTCAAGAATTCTCACTCTTGCTACATTATTCTTCTTTAGCTGTTCCTCATATATTTGCTTTAGCTCTTCAAGAGGCCTTATCAGTACAATCCTTCTTTGCTCCTTAATCTTGACAGCCTTCTTTACAGGCATAACAGTCTTAAGAGCATCATTCATCGTTCCCCCGAAGCTTTCCTTAATCCAATATGCAAGATAAATCAAATGGCTTTCAATAACAGGAGCACCTTCGATTACTAAAGTTATAGGCTTAATCTTTTCTATATCGATTTTTGGTTCATTTGAAAGACCTACAATATAACCATTAATTGTACGATTCCCCAAACCAAAGGGTACTACCACTGGAGCACCGATAATGGCTGATGATTCATACTCCTTGGGGATGGCATATTGATATGTCTTGTCAAGATTTTCGTGAGAAATATCAATTATGATATCAGCATAGCTTTGATAAGACATATCAGACCTCCTTAGTGTAATTTATATATGATGTCTAAGCGAATTTAAACATGAATCTTGCTACTTGCGAATCTCAAGTGCATCTCTGACAAGCTCTCTATCATCCATGTGATATTTGACTCCCTTTATTTCCTGATAATCCTCATGGCCTTTGCCTGCGATGATTATGACATCTCCTTCTTTAGCATTATCTATACAATACTTAATCGCTTCTTTGCGGTCAGTAATTTTAATATATTTCCCGGGACCCTTTTTTACACCTGTTATTATATCATTTACAATATCCTCAGGCTCTTCGAACCTTGGGTTATCCGATGTGACAACCGTAAGATCTGCCATATTGGAGGATATCTCACCCATCAGAAACCTTCTGTCTTTAGAACGATTTCCGCCACAACCAAATACACATACCAGTCGCTTCGGATTATATTCCCTTATGGTTGTAAGAAGACTCTTTAAGCTCATGGCATTATGGGCATAGTCAATCATAACCGAATAATTACCGTTTACAGAAACAAGTTCAACCCTACCTCTTACCTTTATATTATTTAAAGCTTTTATAATGTCCTTCTCATTTACATTAAAGTGCCTGCATATGGCTATTGCACACAAGGAATTAAGGACATTAAATTTTCCCGGAATATCAATGGCTACATCAAAATTCATAAGTCCACTAACCCGATAAGATACTCCAAGATACCCTGGCTCATGAACCAATTTAACATCAGTTGCCCTTATATCTGCATTCTCAGAAAACCCGAATGTTTCTACCCTACAAGTATGGCCTTCTAAGATATCATTTGCATATTGATCATCTATATTAATTAAGCCTGTTTTACACTGTCTAAATAATTGTCTTTTGCATCGTAAATAATCGTCGAAGTCTTTGTGCTCCTTATCACCTATGTGATCATAACCCAGGTTGGTAAACACCCCAAAGTCAAAAACAAATCCATCGATTCGATTATGCAAAAATCCTTGAGAGGATGCCTCCATAACCACACACTCTAATCCTGCGTCTACCATTTTAGCGAAGGTCTCTTGAATAATATAGGATTCCGGTGTTGTATTATTGGCAGGAATTGCTTCATCACCGATAATAGTCTCAATGGTACCGATTAATCCGGTCTTTATTCCAGTGCTTTCCAAGATTGACTTTATCATATAGGATGATGTAGTCTTACCCTTTGTCCCTGTAATTCCTATTGTTATTAGCTTTTTAGCCGGATGTCCAAAATAAGCTGCAGACATATAAGCCAGTGCTTTTCTAGCATTATCTACTCTAATTATAGTAATATCCTTTGGTAATTCAATATCCTTCTCAATTACAAGGGCGACTGCCCCTTTTTCAATCACCTGAGCTATATAGTCGTGTCCATCTGTTACGGTGCCCATAATACATACGAATACCGAACCTTTATCTACCTTCCTTGAATCATACACTAAATCTGTGACCAAAATATGTTCATCCCCCTGCAAGCAGGTATACTCCAGACCTTCCAATAAATCATTCAAATACATATATTCTCCTCCTATGGCATCTCTTTTTCTATATTATACTCGCATTATTTACAAAATCTGTTGCATTTTCTGTTAGATATATTGCAAATAATGCTTTTAATGGTGCCTAGGATTGCATAAACTATAATGCTTCAAGGCTTGGCATTGATATCATTATAATTCCAAACTCTCTGTAATGCAAATAGGATTTGGATAACGCACAAAAAGGGATACCGATTCTGCGTTTGATTGCTGAATCGTAATATCCCTGAAATTAAAATGAAAAAATATTTAATTATTAATATGCTGGAAATTGAGAAATTCTTAGTTTTGTACAACCAAATGGAATTAATCGTACTTGCTCTTCTTCTGAATTAAAATCGCTGGGCACTCTTGGAATATCACCGGCACTATTCTTATCTATGACCCATTCATCAACCTTTTTGGCTTTAACTGAAATGGCAACAGGAGGATTTTCCTTAGAAAAGGGTACCTCTGAAACATCATATTGCTGTACATTTGCACATAAATCAGAAGCCAATGCATAATTCCAAGCGCTGTCGGCATAAACAGCAAAATCTTTAACGCCTTTAACTTCCTTAATTACTTTCCAATTCTCTTTTATATCCAGTCCATAGACAAGAGCACCTCGCTCCACTGCCACGGAGTTCTTATACCACTTACTTACTTTAATATCCATGGGTAGTGTAACACAGATATCTTCACCCTTTGAAAACACTTTCGTAATAGTTATAAATCCGCTATCATTATCTATAATTGCTTCTTCACAGCTAACCTTTACATCGGTACACCAAGAAGGAATACGTATTTTAACTGTACTTTCCTTTAATGGAGCAGATAATATTTTATAGTTCAACGTATCTTTAAAAGGATATTCTGTAGTTAAAGCGATTTCAAATCTTTCGCCGTATAGCTCTGTGTTTACTGTAGACGGTGCTAACACCATATTTACCAAACAATTCTTTCCTTCTTTATACCAAAGAGAATTCACAAACTTCGGCCATCCCTGATGCATATTAGCGGTGCAACAACCAAAATGTGGTTCCAATCCAAAGACATTCGCATCATCTCTGTTATTAAACCATTCTCTTTTTGATATATCTGAAACAACCTGATTTGCCTGCTGTAAATATTGGTGAGCCATAAAATCTTCTGTTATTGTCGCAGGTAAGGCGTTATAGGCTAATCTCTCAATAATATCACCATAGTAACGATCACCAAAAACTTCAATCAGCGTTTGTAGACTAAACATATATTCAACGACGGAGCAGAGCTCAGAACCCTGTATAGGACTATTACCCGCTAAATGCTCATCTCCATTAATGCATCCTGATACAACGCCATGATTTTTTATTACATCTTCCATTCCTCTTCGTGCTATTTCTCTATATCTTTCATCCCCTGTAAAATAAAAGCCTAATGCCGGATGCTTAAAGCCCATCGTTAAATTCACTATATGGGTAGCATGATATGGAAATACCGTATCAAACATTTTAGGATTTAATTTTGACATACTATCCCAGTCAATATAATATGCTGTTGGCCTTGGAAAAGGAAATGCATTTAAATAATCATTCCAATCAAAACTAGATGCATTTATATTATATGTAAATGACAGTAACTCTTTATCTCCTGTTTTTTCATACAGCCATTTAAGAGTATAAAGTAAATCAGGAACTCTCGCCTTTGACCAATTAATAATCGATGTATCCTTTATTAGTTTATAATAATATTCTAGATAATTTTTAGCAAAAACAAGAACTCTCTTATCGCCAGATATTTCATAGTATTGAATTAATACCTTCAGCATTGCGAAGCGGGACCACTGATCATTCTTTGTAACTTCAGGTCCATAATTTCCATCTTTGTCTTGACTATTTAAAGTCCATTCAATGAAACTCATACAGATATCCCAACTTTTTTTATGGTTAAGATAATAAGACAAAGGTACCAAACCATCCAAATAATATGGTGCTCTTTCCCAACTTTCACCCGTTCCCCCTAACCAACCGGAGTAACTTCCAACACTATCCCATAGATCATATAATTTCCCTGTTAATCCATTCATTTGTATATTAAGTTGATCTAGCAGCCATCCATTTGGCTGTATTTCTGTAAGATTAAGTCGATTTAATGCTTTATTAGGCATAACGCCCTCCTTCAATCTATTTTATAGCTCCACTCATAAGTCCCTTTACAAAATACTTTTGAAAAATCAAGAAAAAAATCGTAATCGGAATCAATCCAACAATAGAGCCGGATGTTAAAACTCCCCAGCTAATACTAAAATCATTAGTGATTAGATCTACTAATCCCACATTAAAAGTTTTCATTGTATTACCGCCAAATGTTAGAGCTATCACATAATCATTCCATGTATTATATGCTGAATACACCATGACCGTAATAGCACCGGGCATCGCAAGGGGTAAGTAGATATGTTTAAAAATTGCCATAGGGCCCGCTCCATCTAAGGTTGCAGCTTCTCTAAGAGCGTTAGGGACCATATCAAAGGAACTTTTCATCATATATACACAAAATGGGGTCTGAAATGTGACATAAATCAAAATCATACCAGCCAGTGTACCTAGTAAACCCAAAGAAGATAAAGTATTATGCAGTGGTACCATCAAAGCTTGTACCGGAACCATAATTGTAAACAAGATCAGTCCCAGCCAAAGTTTACTTCCCATGATTTCAAGTTTTGAAAACGCAAACCCAGCAAGCACAGAAACGGTTGCCACAACAAGTACTGTTACTAATGTTAGTGTAATCGAATTTTTTAAATATTCGAAGAAAATTCCATCTTTTCTCTGAAAAAGTTCAATATAATTAGCCCAGGTAAATTTTTGTGGGAATAGTGTAATCCCCCCGTAGATTTCCTGATCTGTTTTCGTCGAAGTGACAAAAGACCAATATAATGGCAAAAGCCAAATAGTACCCATAATTATATTTAAGCAGATAATCCACCTGCTATTTTTTTTCATCCTTATTCTACCTCCATCTGCCGTCTTGGTGACATACTCCCAACATTATTCTGATGGGTCTTTCATAACCTTAAATTGAAAATAGCTTAGTACGGCTAGAATTACCAATAGAATAATCGACATTGCAGCACCATAACCAAATTTAAAATTCTTAAACGAAGTTTCATAAATATAAAAAACTGTAGTTTGGGTTGAGGACGAAGGTCCTCCTTTCGTCATAATTCGAAATTGTTCAAATGCAAGCACAGAACCAATGAGTGATATCACCATGGAAAGACCAATCGTAGGTCGAATAATCGGAAGTGTTATCCGGAAAAACTTTTGAACTGCATTCGCTCCATCAATCTTCGCCGCCTCATAAGTCTGCTCATCAATTGCTTGAAAGGCAGCCAGAAGCATAAGCATTGTAAATCCCGACATTTTCCATGTTATCATTACGCATACTGCAGGTAGTGATATACTCGCATCCTTCATCCAGGCGATGGGTTTGCTTATCAGGCCAATATTCATCAAGATATAATTTAAAACCCCATATAATTCATTGTAAATCCACAACCAAATATTAGCACAGGTGGTCATCGAAATAATAACAGGCAAGAAATAGATCGTTCTAAAAATGCCTACCCCTTTAAATGTATGGTTTACTAACAATGCCATAATAAATGCAACAATAAAAAGCATTGGGGTAACCAATAATGCATATTTACCGGTAAATATTAATGAATTAATAAATTTCTGATTTTGAAATGCTTGAATGTAATTAGTCAAACCTATAAAAGCCTTGTCACCAAGAATTTTCCAGTCAAACAGCGACATATAAATAGCTTTCAAAAATGGTATTACAAAGAAAGTTATATTTATCACAAGTAATGGTGCAATAAACAATACATTTGATAATCTTTTTATTGTTTGTTTAGAAGATAAGACCTTTTTCATGATACCTCCTGTGATTATTGAAGACCCTTTCCGAGGCAGCAAATGAAAAGGGTCTTCCATTTATAAATAATAATTTATAAACAATTTAACAATTAATCTGCTAAGATCGCATCGATTTCGGCTTTTGCATCTGCTAGCGCTTGATCTACAGTTTTCTCCTTATTGATTGCAAATTGAATTGCATCAAGCCAAGGAGCGTACATCTCATTATACTTCAAGCTGTAGGGAGCCTGACCTACTTTTAATGCTTCCCTAAGTACCTGATACTCTTTATGTCCTTCATAGTGCTCATTATCAAATAAATCAGTACGTGCCGGAATATTTCCAAAGGTAACGAGCTCGCCGACCTGGAATTCCTCGGATAAACAGAACTCAATGAACTTCCAAGCATCATCTTTCTTATCGGAATTAGCTAATATCGCCATACTATCTCCACCTGAGAAAGATGAATATGTTGTACCATCCGGTGAAGGAATTAGTCCACATCCAGCTTTAAAATCATAGGTGTCATTTACTATTTCACCTACCGGACGTGCTCCAAGTACAATCATAGCTGCTTTGCCGGATTTAAATGCATCCAAGCATGCTGTCCAATCATAGGAAGTAATACTCTCCGGTGTTATCTTATATTCATGCACCATATCAACGAAAAGTTGCAGAGCTTCTTTCGCTTCCTCTGTATCAAGCATAGATTGCGTTCCATCTGAGCTTGTAAATTCACCACCGTTGCTCCAAATATAGGGAGCAAAAGTAAACATCATTCCACCTGCATATCCGCCGGTATATATATATCCATAAGTATCATCTGATGAACACTTCTGTCCATATTCAATCAGTTCAGCCCATGTTGTCGGTGGTTTTTCAGGATCTAATCCTGCTGCTTCAAAAATATCTTTGTTATAAAGTAAAACAGAAACATCAGGTGCAAATGGAACTGCATACTGATTCTCTTGATATTTAGCAAGATCCAACAATCCTCCGGTGAAAGAATCTTTAAATTCCAGATTGTTAAATTGACTTGTAATATCTTCAAGTGCTCCAATGGATGCATAATACGGTATTAATACACAATCAATTGAGACAATATCCGGAGTCTTTCCAGAGGAAAGTGCTAAGGATAAATCATCTGACATATTCGATGGCTCGGTTATTTTTACAGGAATTCCTGTTTGTTCCGTAAAGATCTCGGCAGCTCTAGATAATTGCTCGTAATAACTATTTCGTACCCAAACATTCAGAGGTTCTTTCGCTTCATCCGATTTATCAGTTCCATTTGTATCTTTCGATTCTTTATCATCTGTGTTTTGACTTGTGTTATTACCGTTGTTTTTGCTACCTGCATCGTTATTATCCTTTTTTGCACAAGCAGTTAGACTAAAAATCAATAAGAATGATAACAATAAACAAATTAGTTTTTTCACATTTACCTCCATTCAAGCGCATTTTCTGCGCAATTCCCTCTCTTAGATTTAGTTGAAATATTAATCTTAATCGGCCGATATCTTTTTTTGTGTCTTCCACAAATTCGATAACTCTATTATATTAAAATCATAAAATCATGTAAACTTTATTATTAGCAACTAATATAACAAAATTAGCATATTAAATGTAACAATATTATCCACTTAATGGCTATATATTGACACAAACCCTCATTTTGCGTACAATTTGATATAACAATATTACTAGGAGGTTCTTATGTCATACATAAATATTACAGTGCCACCCTTTCCTTGTTTTATATTTTCCGGAAACGCTATCTACAGACCAGGTGATAACCATCCTCGTAGATCATCCATTCCTTGCTTCGATTTAATTCTTGTAGAGGAAGGCGAACTTTACATGACTTTATATAACAAACAATATACAGTTAGCGAAAACTGCGTATTAATAATTCCTCCTAAAGTACCACATTACGGTCATCGGATCGGTAAACAAAAAACTGTCTTTCACTGGGTACATTTTAGCGATGCTGTTACCTATGAGATTTCAGAGACACCGGTATCTAATCATTCCAAACACCCAAAAAGAGAAAGAACTTATGATATTCTTCATGATACTGTTTCCCTACCAATTTATCAAGTGTTGAATAAGGACATGGCCAACCAAGCCCTCTCAACAACCAAGCTTCTAGAAACGCTTTCAATTAATTTATTTGAGCAGTCTCATTTTTCTATAAAATCAAATGTTAATCTATTTCATCAACAAGAACAATTGATGCGTTTACTAAATATAGTAAGTATAGTACCTATGGATTCGGATACGAACGATATTGCATATAAATGTATGCAGTACATTACTTCACACTATGCCGAACCTTTTCAGCTTTCTACTTTGGCTGAAATATCAAATTGTCACCCTACCCATGTAATTCGATGCATGAAAAAGCAATATGGAAAAACCCCATCACAAATTGCTAATCATATTCGATTACAAAGAGCCTGTGAAATGTTAAAAATAAAAGAAATGTCTATTACAACAATTGCATATGCCTCTGGATTTTCTTCTCCATCATATTTTTGTAAACAATTTAAAACTGCCTACAA
>SHOH01000311.1 GCA_004294845.1 Anaerolineaceae bacterium | reverse complement strand
AAATGACATATTTTTATGGAGCTTCAAAGAAGAGAAGTTATTTTGAAGGTTGGTATTTTAAAAATCAAAATGAATCAGAGGTCATATCTTTGATTCCTGCTTTTCATATAGATGAGAAGGGTAAGAAGTCTGCCACCTTACAAGTGATTATTAATTCTTCATCTTATCAAGTTAAGTATGAGATCGACGATTTCTCGGTTTTAAAGAAAAGACTGGGGATACGAATTGGGAATAACATATTTACAGAAGAGGGTATAAATCTTAATATAGCTACCGATTGTGTTAAAGTCGAGGGTAAACTTATATATTCAAAGTTTCTACCGCTAAGATATGATATTATGGGTCCATTTAAATTTGTTCCTTTTATGCAATGTAGACATAGTGTGTATAGTGTAGCTCATAATATAAAGGGTCAATTAATAGTTAATGGAAGTTTGATAGATTTTAATAACGGCTTGGGATATGTGGAGGGTGACAGAGGAGTAGAATTTCCAAGCAGTTACTTTTGGACACAATGCAGCTGGCGTACTAATAGGAATAATACTCTTATGTTATCAGTGGCTGATATACCGATTGGAAAATTAACATTTATGGGTTGCATTGGTCTTGTATATTATGGTGGTAAAGAGTATCGAATGGCAACTTACTTAGGAGTGAAAATAAAAAAATATAATAACCATGAATTATGGGTGCAACAAAGAGAATATGATTTGAAAGTTACTGTGATAGATGAGAATCCACATGATTTGCTTGCACCAGTGAAAGGGAATATGACTCGTACTGTTTATGAAAGTCTTGATTGTAGAGTTCGCTACCTGTTTATGGTTGGTGGTAAAGTGATTTTTGATTTTGTCGGGAGGGGTAGCTTTGAGAGGGGAATTTAAATGATGCATATTTCCTCTTCAATTAATTAAAGTCTGTGAGTATTACAATGCTTTTGATGAATATCCTATAAAAAATAATCTTTCTGCTATGGAAAAATTATTTGCAAGATACAAAACTGATAACTGAAAACAAGTTACTAAAACAATGAAAGAATATACTTAT
>SHOH01000024.1:25507-30358 GCA_004294845.1 Anaerolineaceae bacterium | reverse complement strand
ACATTATAAAGGATTATTAGCCTTACATAGTGATTTCGGAAAGGAGTACAGGACGATTTTCGTCTATTGATTTTTTCGCAGCTTTTGCAATCAGAACCGGTTGCAAGCCATCATTAATGTTAACAGGTACTTCAGTGTTATCAATAATAGAACGAACAAATAAGCTAACTTCCTTAGAGAAAGATGCCATATATCGCTCTAAGAAAAAGTACAGTGGCTTTTCCCCTGTAACACCGGAGGCAGTACTAATGACTGCAGTTGAATTCGTATCGTTTGTTACGGCAACCTGACCCTTTGATCCAAAGACCTCTGCCCTTTGATCATAGCCATAATCAGCTTTCCGTGAATTGTCAATAACCGCAATAGCGCCGTTGGCAAGCTTCATCGTGATAATCGCAGTATCAATGTCTCCAACATCCTTAATTACTGGATTTACCAAGCAATCACCCATAGCATACACTTCTACAACGTCGCTGGAGGTAAGATAACGTACCATATCAAAATCATGAATTGTCATATCTAAGAACATTCCGCCTGATACCTTCACATATTCAATAGGAGGTGCATCGGGGTCTCTTGATGTGATCTTAACGATATGTATATCACCAATTTGACCGTCATTAACAGCTTTACGTACAGCTTCAAAATTGTGGTCGAATCTTCGGTTAAAGCCAACCTGATATTTTACATCGGAGTCTTTAAGCGCTTCCATAACTTCTTTTATTTCGCCTAAATCTTGAGAAATTGGCTTTTCACAGAATACATGCTTATGAGCTCTAATTGCATCAATAGATATATCAGCATGAGTATCTGTAGAAGAGCAGATAAGTACAGCGTGAATACTCTCATCTTTTAGTATGTCTTTATAATCAGTGTAGATGTTATGAATGCCAAGGCTTTTAGCCCATAAGGAGGTGTCTTCACTTATAAAAGGATCTGCTATTGCAGCAACTCGTGCGTCTTTTACATGATAAGTGATGCTTTCAGCGTGAACCTTACCGATTCTTCCGGCACCAATGATACCGATATTCAACATAAAATCATTTCTCCTTTATTTTTATTGGTACTTCTTTGTTAAGATATGTGAATTATATCATATAAATATCAAAGACACAACAATAATATGACAAAAATATAACAATCAATATGGTTTATTTGCTTTACACTGTGATTATGATATGATAAAATTAAATTTGAAAAAATCTTTATACTTAAGAAGAAATATATATAGAAATGGAGGAAGAGCAGTAGGAATGAAATCAATTCGTCTAAAACAAATGGAAGAATATATATTAGAGCATGATTTAGTTTCTATGGATGAACTACGTGAAACTTTTAAGATATCGATGAATACTGTTCGTTTAGATGTTGCTTATCTAGTTAATAAAGGGAGTGTATGTAAGGTTTATGGCGGTGTTCGTAGTAATCCGAATAAAAATCTTATTCCATTTGAAGAAAGGCAGACAAAAAATAGCAGTGAAAAAAGATGCGTCGGAAAAGCCGGAGCAGCGCTGGTGGAACATGGTGATATAATATATATTGATTCTGGCACAACAACTATGTATATTATGGATTTTTTGGAGGACTGTAAAAATGTTACAGTGCTAACTAACAGTTTGAATGTGGTTAATCGAGCAGTTTTACTTCCTAATATAAATGTTATCAGCCTGCCTGGAACCTTAGAGAGAAAAACGAATTCATTTGTTTCCGCTGATACCGTTCGTGCACTAGAAAAGTATAATATAAAAAAATCATTTATGGCTTCATCGGGAATTTCACAAACGGGTATGATTACGAATTCATCACCACCCGAATACGAAATTAAGAAAGCCGCAATAACCAATAGCCAGGAGGTTTACCTTTTAATCGACTCATCAAAGTATGGAAAAAGTGCAATGATGACTTATGCAGAAATTTCAGAAATGAGTAAGATCGTAGTAGGTAATAATGTAGATTCTAAACTGCTAGAGTTATGTGAAAGACATGGTGTGGAAGCCATACTGGCACAGCCCGAGGAAGAATAGTAAATATAATTTAAAAGAAGCAAAAATCTCCTAAGCCTAATTAATCTATAACCTATATTAAGCATAGGAGATTTTTTGCTTATTCATTGACTTGCTATGATATTTATGTTAAATTATTGTTAAATGATTGGTAAGTTATCTTAAAGTTATAATATGACAGAGAAAGGTGAGTGTATAAATGCCACTAGTTCAGATGAGTTCCTTATTATCTAAGGCTGATACTGAAAATTATGGGGTTGGTGCTTTTAGCGTAGGTAATATGGAGATGATTATGGGGGCTATAAGAGCAGCAGAGGAAGTAAACTCGCCTTTAATCATACAGATTGCCCAAGCACGGCTTCCTTACTCTCCATTACATATGATTGGACCGATGATGATTTCTGCAGCAGAAAAAGCAAGGGTTCCGGTTGCAGTTCATTTTGATCATGGACTTGATGTTGATGTGATAGGGCAGGCTTTAGATTTGGGTTTTACATCGGTCATGATTGATGCGTCGCATTTGCCAATTGATCAGAACATAGAAGAGGTTGGAAAGGTTAAGGAACTAGCTGATCGATATGGCGCTTCAGTGGAAGCGGAGGTAGGTCAGCTAGGCGTTGATGAAAGTGGCATTGAAACATTAGGAAACTTTTATTCCGATCCTTATGAGGTTAAGAAGCTGTATGAAAAAACTAATGTAGATGCAATAGCTCTTTCTATAGGTAATGCTCACGGATTATATAAAAAAGAGCCTAAGCTTAATTTCCAACTACTGAATGAGACTAAAAAATTGGTTTCTCTTCCTCTGGTACTCCACGGGGGTTCAGGAATTAGCCAGGAAGATTTTCGAAAAGCGATTAGCTTAGGAATAAGAAAAGTAAATATTGCGACTGCTAATTTTATGTCAGTAGAACAGGAAGCAAGAAATTATTGTAAGGATACTAAAAGAGATTATTTTAATCTTTCTTCTAGAATGGAAAAGGGAATGTATCTGAATGTACTAAAGCATATCCGAATTTTTCAAAGTATGGGAAAAGCCTAGACTAGGCATAAGTTTAATAGGAAGGAGAATAGAAAATGGCATATATTACTTTTGAAGATGACAGACCTATTGATATTATACCAATTGGTAGAATTGCAATTGATTTTAATCCGGTGGACTATTATAAGCCCCTATCTGAAAGCACAACCTTCAAAAAATATCTCGGAGGCTCACCGGCAAATATTGCTGTGGGTATGGCAAGGCTGGGTAGAAAAGTAGGATTTATAGCTAAGGTATCTAAAGATCAATTTGGAGATTTTGTTGTCAATTACTTTGATAAGGAGGGAATTGATACAAAACATGTCAGCCGCTGTACAAAGGGGGAAAAATTAGGTCTTACATTTACAGAGATTTTGAGTGATACAGAGAGCAGTATTCTAATGTATAGAGATGGTATAGCTGACTTACAGTTAAGTGTAGAGGATATTGATGAGCAATATATTAAGAAGTCTAAAGCCATTCTCATTTCGGGTACCGCCCTTGCAATGAGCCCCAGTAGGGAGGCAGTATTAAAAGCAATGACATTAGCAAAAAAGCATAAAACAGTAGTAATCTTTGATATTGATTATAGACCCTATAACTGGAAGAATGATGATGAGATTGCAATCTACTACTCTTCTGTAGCTATGAACAGTGATATTATTCTAGGGTCAAGGGAAGAGTTTGATTTGACTCAGAAATTGATAGCTCCAAACAGTAGTGACAAGGAGACTGCGGCTTTATGGCATAGCTATGGCTCTAAAATCGTTGTTATTAAGCATGGTAAGGAAGGTTCTACGGCATATACCAATGACGGAAGTGATTATAGTATCAAACCATTTCCTGTGAAGCTTCTAAAATCCTTTGGTGGAGGCGATGGTTATGCTTCTGCCTTTCTCTATGGCTTATTTGAAGGCTGGGATATGATTGACTGCCTTGAATTTGGAAGTGCATCGGCAGCACTATTAGTAGCTAGCCATGGATGTTCCGAGGATATGCCTTCTGTGGAAGCGGTAAAGAATTTTATTGTAGAGAGTAAACTTAAGTATGGAGATATGATTGCACGAGTTTAAAGGAGGACATTATGTTTGAATATCTGGGATTTGATTCAGATGGAAGAAAAATAGTTTCCAGAATGGATGATTCACATCAGGATATGCTTATGGATGTAACCGTTTATCAGATGAAATCAGGAGAAACTTTAGAATTTGAAGAAATTAACAAGGAAACAGCAATTTTATTATTAGAAGGTAGAATAAGATACCAATGGTTATCAAGAAATGAAGATGCCGATAGAAGTGATGTGTTTACACAGGCTCCTTACTGCTTACATGTATGTAAGGAGACTAAGGTAAGGGTTACGGCTTTAAAGGATAGTGAAATATTAGTACAGTCCACAACTAATGAGAATATGTTCGAATGCCATTTTTATACCCCAGATGATCTTAAGGTGGAGGTGATGGGGGATACTCAGTGGGAGGGAACAGCTAAGAGAGAGGTTGTCACAGTATTTGATTACTTTAATGCTCCTTATTCGAATATGGTAATCGGTGAAGTTATTACAAAAGCAGGCCGTTGGTCTAGCTATATTCCTCATAGTCATCCTCAGCCGGAGGTCTATTATTACAAATTTGACAGACCACAGGGCTTTGGTGCAGCTTTTATAGGAGATGAGGTTTACAAGGTGGCAGATGGAAGTGCTGCCTACATTCCGGGTGGTCTTACCCATCCTCAGACAGCTGCGCCTGGTTACAATATGTATTACTGCTGGATGATAAGGCATCTGGAGAATAACCCCTGGGTGACTAGAGATAATGATCCGCTCCA
>SHOH01000024.1:0-25407 GCA_004294845.1 Anaerolineaceae bacterium | reverse complement strand
TGATAAGGCATCTGGAGAATAACCCCTGGGTGACTAGAGATAATGATCCGCTCCATACCTGGCTCTTGGAGCAATAAATGAAGAATGTTTATGTGTATCTTCTAGGGAGGATAAATCCTCCGTTGTAAGTAATGGATGAATATAGGCTTTTGAGGGAGGATAAATCCTCCGTTGTAAGTAGTGTAAGTATGCATATCTTTGAGGAGGATTATAAATGGGTAAAATAAGGATGACCGTCGGTCAGGCAATTGTGAAGTTTTTAGATAATCAATTTGTAAGCCATGATGGTAAAGTAGAGAAATTTATTGATGGTATATTCACAATTTTTGGGCATGGTATTGTCTGTGGATTAGGACAGGCCCTTGATGAAAACTCGCACGGACTTAAAGTTTATCAAGGACGTAATGAACAAGGAATGGCACATGTAGCAGCTGGATTTGCCAAGCAAAGTAACCGTAGACGAATAATTCCTTGTGCTTCATCCATTGGTCCCGGTGCTGCAAATATGGTTACCGCAGTTGCTGATGCCACTGCTAATAATATTCCTTTGCTAGTATTTACCGGAGATACCTTCGCAACGAGGCAACCTGATCCGGTTTTACAGCAGATTGAGCAATTCCATGATGCATCCATAACAACCAGTGATGCTTTTCGTCCGGTATCAAAGTATTGGGATAGGGTTTATCGTCCGGAGCAATTAATGAGCGCACTTCTTAATGCAATGGATGTACTTACAGATCCCGAAAAGACTGGAGGAGTGTGTATATCTCTACCACAGGATGTTCAAGGAGAAACTTATGAATTCCCTGATTATTTCTTTAAGAAAAGAGTTCACCGGATTTTAAGGACTGCACCGGATGAGTTAGAGCTTAATGATGCTATCGAGTTGATTTTATCTAAGAAAAAGCCCCTAGTGATTGTTGGAGGAGGAGCAAGATATTCAGAAGCGGGTGAAGCACTGCTTAGATTCTGTGAAATCTTTAATATTCCATTGGCAGAAACTCAATCTGGTAAAAGCGTTATTGGATCCTCCCATCCATTAAATCTTGGGGGAGTAGGTGTAACGGGTAATAGTGCAGCAAATACAATTGCCTCACAAGCCGATTTGATTCTTGGCGTGGGGACTAGATTAACAGACTTTACAACAGGATCCAAAGAGTTGTTCCGAAATCCTGATGTTGACTTTGTATTAATTAATGTATCCCGCTATCATGCTAAAAAATTAGATGCACATCCTCTAATAGCAGATGCAAAGGTTGTAATCTTAGCTATAACAGCCAAATTAGAGATGACAAACTATCGGTCCACCTATAGTACACAAATTCAGGAAGCAAAAAAGGATTGGGAGAAGGAAATGGAGGCCTTAACCGGTAACAGTTATGGTGAGGATTATAATTCCCTGATTAGGTCGAAGGAAATCGGTATAGAGGAAGAGTTCATAGATGCGACAGGTGGACTCATAACTCAGACTGCTGCTATAGGAATTATTCGCAAGCATATTGAAGAGGATGCAATCATTGTAGGAGCATCCGGAAGCTTGCCTGGAGATTTGCAGAGAATGTGGACGACAGATACTAAAGATTCCTATCACATGGAATACGGTTATTCCTGTATGGGATATGAAATTGCAGCCACCTTAGGTGCAAAGCTTGCCGAACCAAACCGTTCATGCTATGGAATGGTAGGTGATGGCTCTTTTATGATGCTTCATTCTGAGATTGCTACAGCCTTACAGGAGGATAAGAAAATCACTGTATTGTTATTTGATAACTGTGGCTTTGGATGTATCAACAATCTCCAGATGAGCAAGGGAATTGGAAGCTTAGCAACCATGTTTCGTTATCGTAACAGTGAAACAAATAAACAGGATGGTAAATTAATGACAACCGACTTTGCTATGATAGGTAAGGGCTATGGAATGACAACCTTTACAGCGAGAACGGCAGAGGAACTAATTAAAGCTTTGGAAGAGGCGAAGAATATAGACAACAGTGTCCTGATAGATATTAAGGTTCTGCCAAAGTCTATGACAGATGGTTATGGCTCTTGGTGGCATGTAGGTATTGGGGATAGTCAGACAAATGAAAGAATTAAGGCAGCTTATGAAGAACGAATACGGCATTTGGATAGGGCTAGATTGTATTAAACAAAAATATAGGGAGGATAAATCCTCAGTTCTCAGTATTGAAATAAAAAAAATATTTAAGGAGGATAGGAATGTTAAACAAGGAGAAGATTAAACTTGGTATTGCTCCAATTGGCTGGACCAATGACGATATGCCTGCTCTGGGTGGGGAAAACACTTTTGAACAATGCATAAGCGAAATGGCCCTTGCTGGATTTTCTGGCTGTGAGGTTGGTAATAAGTATCCCAAGGACACGCAGGTATTAAAGGAAGCGCTAGATCTAAGGGGAATGAGAATTGCAAGTAAGTGGTTTTCATCATTTTTAGCATCAAAACCCTATGAGGAAACAGAAAGGGAATTTATTAAGGAGCTGGACTATCTTGAAGCGCTGGGGGCGGATCGAATCAATGTATCTGAGCAGAGTTACTCTGTACAGGGAAATGAGGAATTATCCATCTTTGATCATAAGGTTTATTTTACCGATAAGGAATGGGAGAACTTATGTGATGGTCTAAATAAACTAGGTAGACTTGCTAAGGAAAGGGGCTTTAAGCTATGCTTCCATCATCATATGGGAACCGGAGTTCAGACCCTAGATGAAACAAGAAGATTAATGGACAATACTGATAAAGAGACTGTATTCTTATGCTATGATTCCGGTCATTTTACATTTTCAGGGGAAGATCCTCTTACTATATTAAAGGAATATCCAGATCGAGTTGGTCATGTTCACCTTAAGGATGTAAGAGATAATGTGTTAAAACAGGCAACAAAGGAAAAATGGTCCTTCTTAAGATCCGTAAGGGAAGGTACTTTTACAGTACCAGGCGATGGATGTGTTGATTTTGGTTTGATTTTTAAGGAGCTTGAAAAAAGTGGATATGAAGGATGGTTGCTTGTGGAGGCAGAACAGGATCCGGCAAAGGCAAATCCCTTCAAATATGCTAAAATGGCCAGGGAATATATAAGAAGCATGATACAGATATAGATATAGGATAGCATGATAAGCCCTGATTGCTAATATTGACGAAAGGTATAGGTATATAAATTGAATAAAATAAAATACTTTGCAGGTGGAAAATACATAGAATCAAAAACAGAACATTATAATGAGGTTTATAATCCCAGTACCGGTGAAGTAACTGCTCATGTTCCTAGTTGTACTAAGGAAGAGGTAGAAGATGTTATAAGCATCGCGAAAAATGCATATGAAAGCTGGTCCAAGGTACCGATTATGAAACGAGTTCAAGTATTATATAAGGTACGTCAGCTACTGGAAGAAAATATAGAAGAACTAACTTACTTAGTAGCTGAGGAGCATGGTAAGGTATGGGAAGAGGCAAAAGGTGATGTTCTAAAAGCTATCGAAGGAACAGAGCTTGCATGCTCAGCTCCTAGTTTAATCATGGGTGAGTCCATGATGAATACCTCTAAAGGCTTTGACACGGTGTTATATCGAGAATCTATAGGTGTTTTTACAGGTATTGTACCCTTTAATTTTCCTGCAATGATTCCTATGGGTTGGATGGCTCCAATGTGTATTGCTGCAGGCAATTCGATTATTCTGAAGGTCTCCAGCTTTACACCAAGAACTAGTCTTCGAATTGCAGAGCTATACAAGGAAGCAGGACTTCCGGATGGAGTATTAAATATTATAACCTGTAGTAGAAAAGAGGCAGAGATATTTTTAACACATCCTGATGTGAAAGGTATAACATTTGTTGGTACCACCGCGGTAGGAAAACATATCTATTCTGTGGCAGCATCCCATGGAAAACGAGTACAAGCCCTATGCGAAGCAAAAAACCATGCCTTAGTTTTAAAGGATGCACCAATTGATAGAACTGCTGCAGGTATCATTAACTCTGCTTTTGGATGTGCTGGAGAACGATGTATGGCTTTGCCGGTTGTCGTTGTCGAAGAGGAGATTGCAGATAAGCTGGTTGCTAAAATTGTAGAGTTATCAAAGGATCTTAAGATTGGACCGGCATATGATAAGACATCTAATTTAGGACCGGTTGTTAATCAACAGCATAAGGACCGGGTTGTGAACTGGATTGATAAAGGCGTTAAGGAGGGTGCTAAGCTAATATTGGATGGAAGAGATGTGTCGGTTAAAGGCTTTGAAAAAGGCTTTTATTTAGGACCAACAATCTTTGACCATGTAACCGAAGAGATGTCTATAGGAACAACAGAGATATTCGGTCCTGTTCTTTCTATTAAGAGAGTTAAGAACTTTGAAGAAGGATTAACCATTATGAACAACAATCCATTTGCAAATGGTTCTGTAATCTTTACACAGAGCGGATATTATTCAAGGGAATTTGCGGAGAGAACCCATGGAGGAATGGTTGGTATTAATGTTGGCATACCTGTACCAGTCGGAGTGTTTCCTTTCTCTGGTCATAAGGATTCATTCTTTGGTGATCTGCACTGCTTAGGTAAGGACGGTATTAGATTCTATACTGAGAGCAAATGTGTGACAACAAGATGGTTCGATGAAGAAGAAAAGAAAAATACAAATGTCTCTACTTGGGATGGAACCATCTGATCTATATAGCAAGATTCTATGACGATGATAGATATAAAAAATTATCCTATGACTGGGTAGTGGCCTACCCGGTAAAATATGGGCTGATGCAAGACAGTAAGATCATGAATTTTACTGTCTTGCATCAGCCCTATTTTGTTAACGCTACTTTTGATAATGTTGATATTGTTTAAAGTACATAAAAGTTATATAATTAATTATATGTGATTAAAGGACAAACACTAAAGAATTGGAGAGAATATATGTTTACAAATATTATGAGTAAAAACAATTCAGAAGATAATAAGCAGATTGTTTCACTACCGGAAGATGTAGAGATATATGCAGGCAATACATTATTGCTAAACCCGACTTCAAGTGTTAATGCAAACATCAAAGTATTATCCATGGAATCCGTGGATACAGATATTGCTACCATCAACAATTCATACATCATTGCTAATAATGTAGGTGAAACCAAGATAAATACAAGAATATCGGTTAAAGATAAGGTCTACGAATTAGTGACTAATGTTAAGGTGATTCCGGGTAAATTATCGGTAGAGCCTAAGACCAAGAAGATTTCAGTTGGTGAAACATTCAGATATAGAGCAATGGTTTCCAATGGTGTATATAAGAGTGTTTCCTATCAATCCACTGACCTGAAGATTGCAGTAGTTAAGAAGGAAGGCATATATGGTTATGTTACCGCTATTGCCGAGGGCAAGGTCGATATAATTGTAACAGTCAATATTGGAAATATTATCTCGGAGAGTATAATCTCACTTACTGTAGAAGCCGCTAAAGGCCATGCCATACCTATATCTAATCCGGTTAATGGAGCTGGTTTTACCGATGAGGATGAATGGAAGGGCAGCCGAGTATTCTTTGGCAGGTACGAACAGGACAATAATATCGGTAATGGGAAAGAACCCATACTATGGAGGGTACTAGAGGTAAAAGACGACACAGTATTCCTCTTATCGGAGTATGGCCTATTATGTAAGTTTTATAATGATACCTATGATAGTGTAACCTGGGAGACATCCACCATAAGGGCATGGTTAAACAAGGATTTTCTTGATAAGGCTTTTTTGAAAACCGAGATTGATGCTATCTTAGATACACAGATAAAGACAAATAATAATAAAAAGTACGGCAGCAGCGGTGGAAACAAAACAATAGATAAGGTGTTTTTGCTCTCTAACAAGGACGTTAATAATACGGCTTATGGTTTTCAGAAAGGATCAAGGATTAAGAGTAGGACCAGACGAGTTCAGATTACAGATCATGCACTTGTAGAAGGATATCGTAACAAGGAGAATATGAATACCTGCTGGTGGCTTCGCTCACCAGGTATATCAAACTATTATGCGGCTTATGTACTTACCTCAGGTAATGTAACCTATGGTCATTTTGTAGGACGTCGAAATGATGCCGTACGTCCGGCAATCAAGGTGAAGCGTTCATGCATTATATTTGGTGAAGATTTCAATGATGGTAAGTATAAAGCTCCAATAATTATAGCTAGGGAAAAATAGGTAGGATGTCTTTTAGATTGACATAGGAATTCATATAAAGTAGAATCTTTGATAGTGTGTCACTAGTTAGAAACTGATATATTGTTAATAGATTGATACCATTTATAAGGGGGTTTTTATATATGAGGATCAGCGTAATTATGCCCTTTCACAAGGGGCTACATTTTCTTGAGGATGCTCTAGAGAGCCTTAGAGATCAAAGCTTTAAGGATTTCGAAGTATTGCTTATATGTGATCATGTAGGTGAGGATATAGACAGATACATTGATGAATATGGCAAGGATTTGGATCTGAAAGTTGCCCATCTGGAGGATAAGAGCGGAGTGGCAGCAGCCAGAAATCTCGGCCTGTCCATGGCTAGAGGCGACTATATATATTTCCTTGATAGTGATGACTATCTTGATGCTAATGCCTTAGAGCAAATTGTCACTACGGCTGACGGTGACAGCGCTGATGTGGTATATGGTAAAAAGACATGGACCTGGTTTCAAAGGAGTCTCTTCCTGCGAAAGCTTTATGATGAGGAAGACGAAGAGGAAGAAGAGGATGAAAGTGATGATGGAGACAGTAACAAGGATAATGATAGTGAAGATAGTGATGGCAATCCTATAAAAGACAGCTCCATAAGTGACGAGAGTGATGATGATACTAATAATGAACAAAGTGATGATAAGGAAGCAACCCAGTATTTATCTGAAGAAGAATATATAGAATCAAAAAAACGTTCTGCATTTCATGAGTTGGTAACAAGGCGTAAAAGTGTAAGAAGTATTACTGTACTTCATGTATTAATAAGAAGACAGTTGATTGAAGACAACAATATAAGATTCAATGAGAATATTATCTTTTTATCTGACTATCCATTTTTGCTTCAGGTTCTTGATAAGGCATATCTCTTTAGCAGGAATATGGAATCCCTCTATATTAAGCGTAATCATAATGATTCTATTAATTTCCCATCCTTAGGACAAATGAAGGGAAGCAAAAGCTTTGCGGAGTATATTAGTACTTATGAATATGCCAAGACACTCATAGCTTCGGATAGTGACCTAAGAAGACGACTGGATAGAAAGATTATATATTATACCATAAGATATTTCGCACCAAAATTGAAAAGAAAGAAAGACTCAGAAGCTGTTACAACGAATTTTTATATTCTGCATGACTTGATTTCTAAGATGGATGATGAATTAATACTTTCCTATAAAAAATATAAATTTAGAATATTGAAGGCTTTTTATAAGGGAAACCACAAGAAAGCCAAAAGAATTGTGACTGCTCACTTGGCAAGAAGAAAAGCTAGATCATTAATAAAGAATAAAAGGGAGCTACCGAAATTCTTATATAGAAAGCTTTTCCTAAAGACATCTCTTAAGGACAATTGGGTATTTTGTGAGAGCTTTTTTGGTAAAAGCTACTCTGACAGTCCCAAGTATGTATATGAATATCTACAGAAGAATTACCCTGGCAAATACAAGTTCATATGGGTTGATGATAAGAAAGGCACTGTTATACCATACAAACATAGCAGAGTAAAGAGATTCAGCATAAGGTATTGTTATTATCTAGCTCGTTGCAAATATTATATTTTTAATAGTAGGCAACCAGTATGGATAAAGAAAAGAGAGGGTAATGTATTCCTACAGACATGGCATGGAACGCCTCTTAAACGCCTGGTCTTTGATCTTGAGGACATTAATTCTGCAACCCCTAGATATAAGAAGCAAACCTACAGACAATCAAGATCGTGGGATTATCTTGTAGCTGCCAACAAATATTCAAGCGATATTTTCAAAAGATGCTTTATATACAACAAAACCATGCTTGAGACAGGATATCCCAGAAATGACATTATGCACTGGGACAACAAAGATGAGATTGCAAGTCAGCTAAGGGAAAAGCTTGGAATACCAAAGGATAAGAAAACCATTCTATATGCTCCCACATGGAGAGACGACGAATATTATACCAAGGGTCAATACAAATTCACACTAAAGCTTGATCTACAGCTTTTAAAAGAAGAGCTGGGCGATGAATATGTAATACTTCTTCGCACCCATTATTTTATAGCGGATTCTATAGATGTTACCGGGCTAGAGGACTTTGCCTTTAATTTCAGTAATTACGATGATATTTCAGAATTGTACCTTATATCGGATTATTTGATTACCGACTATTCATCGGTCTTCTTTGACTATGCCAATCTGAAGCGGCCTATGCTATTTTACACCTATGATTTAGAGAAATACAGAGATGTATTACGTGGCTTTTATATTGATATAGAAGAAGAGCTGCCGGGACCTTTGTTATTCACAACCGAAGATATTATAGATGCCTTTAGAAATATGAATGAGATAATTGATAAATACAAAGAAAAGTATGATATCTTTTATGATAAATTCTGTGCCTGGGAGGACGGACAAGCCTCACGTAAAGTAGCAAATGCGGTTTTTGGCTTAGAAGACAAAATCAAGAAATAATTATATGTTAAGGTTTAAGGAGGAAGATGGAGTGGATGAGCATAATATACAAGTCAGTATTATAATGCCTGTCTATAATGTGGAAAAGTATCTTAGGCAATGCCTTGACAGTTTATTTTCCCAGACGTTACAAAAGATAGAAATAATTGCTGTAAATGACGGCAGTACAGATAATTGTCTTCAGATTTTGGAGGAGTACCAAAGTAAGAATCCACAGATAATGAGAATTTATACCACTGAAAATAAGGGAGTAAGCCATGCCAGAAATTATGGTATGAAAAAGGCAAGCGGTGACTATATACTCTTTGTGGATAGCGATGATTTTATTGAAAAGGATATGTGTGAAAAGCTTTATAACAAAGCGATTTTGGATGATAACGATATTGTTATATGCACCCGTTATAATGTGTATGAGGACATGCATACGGGAATGTTAAAGCGCGAACATATAAAGCTTGAGTTGATTAACAGTAGCTTTAATCTTTATGATGACAAATATGAATTAGCCCATATTCTTCCCTTCCCCTGGGACAAATTATTTAAGCGGGAGCTTCTTACAGATATGGAATTTCCTTTGAATATGAGGTTCGAGGATCTTGTATTTGTATATAAGGTTGTAGTAAAGGCTAAGAATATCGGTATTGTAAATGAGCCCTTATATAATTACCGTAAGACAACTCAGGGAGGTTTTTTAAATACATTCTCAAAGCAGACTCTTGATATTATTAAGGCTTTTGAATTAGTATTTGACTACATGGAGAAAAATAATTATATGGAGCACTACTATGATGAGCTGGAATATACTTGTGCAAGACATTTTCTCTATCGATATATAACTCTTTTTAAAAATGAAAACAGAGGTAAGGGTAAGCTTGATATAAAGCTTGAGATAATTAACAAGACACAGGACTTCCTTGATAGCCGCCTTCCTAACTGGCGAAACAATCATTATCTTATGTACTCATCAGGGTGGTTAAAGAAAAAGCTTCCACTTTTTATAAACCGTAAGAAGATGGTACGCATCACTAGGCTAAGAGAGTATATGCCTAATAGAATTTACGATCTTTTAAAGCGCGGCAGGAATTTCCTATCAAAGCTTAATAAGTTCAGAAAAAGTAAATCTAAGATGTCAAAGATTAAGAAAAAGCTCCCCTTTATTTCAGTAATGATGAGGAGGGGGTATGTTTACTATACTCATGTATATGAAAAATTAAATATATTACCTAATGATATCTTTCTGGAATCTAAGCACGGGGAGGATATCGCGGGCAATATATTTGCACTTCTTAAGGAGCTGTCTAAGGATAAATATAAGGCTTATAATGTGAAGCTGGCCATAACTCCTGTTAATAGGGCTTCATTTAGAAAGCTTCTTGAAGACTATGATATTAATAAGGTAGATATGGTAGATATTTATTCCAGAGATTATGATAGAGTATTGGCGTCCGCCAAATACCTGATTACAGATACAAGCTTTCCGCCTTATTTTATAAAAAAACCGGATCAGATATATCTTAATACATGGCATGGAACTCCCTTAAAGGCCATGGGAAGAATTGTTCCTAATAGAGAATATGCCCTAGGTAATATTCAGCGAAATTTTATGATTGCTGATTATCTACTTTTTCAAAATAATTTTTCTAGGGATGTATTCATGCGAGACTATATGATTAAGGGCATCTATCCAGGAGAGATTCTGGTGTCGGGTTATCCAAGAAATTCTCTACTGCTTAATGATCTACGCCGGGATTATATAAGAAATAAGTGTAATATAACAAATAAACGCGTAATCGTCTATATGCCCACATGGAGGGGCTTACTTACTAATAAGGACACCGACAAGCAGTTACGACAGTTAGATGGTTTCTTTGCTGATATAGACAGTAAGCTTGATGATTCTGATGTTTTCTATGTAAAGCTCCATCCATATGTTAAGGATAAGGTGGATTATTCGGGCTACAGTCATATACGTGAAATTCCCGCAAGTTATGAAACCTATGATTTCTTAACAGCCGCTGATGTGCTTGTAACCGATTATTCCAGTATAATGTTCGACTTCGGTGTAACAGGCAGAAAGATGATTCTTTTTGCATACGATAAAGAGGAATATCTAAATGACAGAGGGCTCTACCTTGACCTGGATGAACTAGGTTTACCTATTACCGAGTCTGTGGATGAATTAATTCTGGAGCTAAAGACTGAGAATAAAGGATATGCAAGGTTTTATGAAAGCTTTTGCATCAATGATAAGGTGGATACCCCAGAGCAAATATGCAATATATTGATAGGCAATAGTCCCGAAGCCAAGCAGACCTATGTTCCTCATGATCATAATCTAATATCGGAAGAAGATATTCCTTCAAATGACAGAAAGAAGATTCTAATATTTATGAAGGGCTTTAAGGATGATATCGAAAGCAGAAATAGAATTAATATGATAAATTCTATTGATACCAACAATTATGATGTATATATTTGCATGAAGACGGATGAGGTTAAGAAGGATACTCATATGTTATCTATGCTTAATTCGGACATATCATATATACCTATTTTATATGAGGTGGGCTATAGACGATCCGAATATTTTAGAATAAAGGCTATGGGTAAAATTGCAAAAAATAAAGTATACAGCAGATGTGCAGACAGGATTATGACCCGCGAAAGAAGAAAATACTTTGGAGATGTACAGTTTGACTACATAATCCATTATTCATGCTTAGAGCATATGGTATTGCATCTATGTCTTCGTAGTGGTGATAAGGCTATTTATAATTTTAAGCATTTTAGTAAGAGCCTATATCAAAAAAACAGAAGCTACAGAAGAACGATTAAGTACATTGTCAAACAATTTCCTGCTTATGATCTTGTCATCGCAGGTAATGGAGCAAAGACTTTAAAGCTTCAGGGAGATAATATTATCTACAGTGATCAAGGCGGTTTTTCAATGAAAGATATAATTAATCAATTGGAGGGGCACAAATAGCCCAAATTCGCGCGTCTTGGATGGAGGGAGATTTTGAATGAAGGTAGGAGTTGTGACATTTCATAGTGCCAATAATTATGGTGCAGTGCTTCAGACCTGGGCATTACAAAAAGTGTTAGAAGATCTTAATATCACAACCGGTGTTATCAATTATCATCCGGATATAATCGATGGTCTTTATGATCCTATGAAGCTAAAGAGAGGGCTTCCTCGTAGGCTATTAAAAATGAAGCTTTATATAAGAAACAGAAAAAGCCTGATTAGATATAACAAATTTCAATCTTTTTTAGGGACAAAGCTAAACCTAATAGGAGATTATCGAACATATAAAGAGCTTGAGGCAGCAAATCTTAATCTGGATGCTTATATTGTGGGAAGTGACCAGGTGTGGAATCCTACACATATAGGTGGATTTGATCCGGCTTATTATCTGGAATTTGCCGAGCCGGCTAGCAAGAGGATATCCTACGCTGCAAGTTTGGGAACTGACTATGTAGTACCAAAACACAAGAATGCGATGGAGAAAGCTCTTAATTCCTTTACAAGTATATCAGTAAGAGAAAGAAGCATACAGAATGAGATTAGCGAGCTGGCCGGAAAACCTGTGGAAGTAGTGCTTGATCCGACTCTTTTACTTGATAAAGATGATTATGATGAGATAAAGGTTAAAAGTAAATATAAAGAACCCTATATTCTGGTTTATTCAATAGAAAAAAATCCTCAGCTTATGGAATTTGCCAATAAGATATCAGTTTCTCTTGGGATGCCCATCCTTCAAAGAAGACCTATGAATGGATTAATAAATCAGATGGAGCCTTTCTATACATCAGATGCAGGTGAGTTTTTAGGACATATAGAAGCAGCCAAGTACGTGATAACCAATTCCTTTCATGGTACGGTATTTTCAATTTTATATGGAAAGCCTTTTGTATCTATGCTCCATACTGATACCGGTAGAAGGACAGAGGATCTTTTAAAGGATCTTGGCATGTCATCCCATATACTATATGATATCAAGGATTTTGATAGTTTTGATATATTTAAGATCGACAATATTGAAGAAACAAAAGAGAAGATAATGAGACTCAGAGAAAACTCTATGAGTTTTCTTAAAGCTTCCTTGGGAATTTGAATGAGTTACCAATTAGGCTTATGAATGAAAGGGGAGAGATTGCATTATGAATAGTAATAAGCAGAGGGAATTTACGAAACCGGGGCCCGTACTTGATAAAAACGGTTCACCCATTCCCGGTTATTCCACTATGAACATCCTTAACTATGACCGGAAGGCGATTAAAGCACCTCCTTACAGGATTAAGGAGTGGGATTTCTATCAGGTGACGGATGACAGAATGTGTATGCAGTTTACGATTGGCCATGCCTCCTATGCAGGACAGGTAGGTATCATGCTTTTTGACTTCAGAAAGGGAGAAAAGCTCGCAGAAAAAGGTACCTTTCTGGTGCTTCCCTTCGGGTCGATGAACTTGCCGATGGATGGTGAAGTAGACCATGTAATCAGCTATAGAAAAAAGTCGGGTGAGATGCGGTTTGAAGTCAGGAAGAACCAGAGGCATCTATACTGCAGATGGGATGATTTTGAGGCGGATCTGCTTTTGACCAGACAGAATGATAACTCCCTTGTCATTAATGTGCCATTTGATGAATCACCCAAGGCCTTCTATTATAACCAGAAGATAAATTGTATGAAAGCGGAGGGCTTTGTAAGATATAATGGGGGTTCAAAATACACATTTTTAAATGAGCAGTCATTTGGAATTCTGGACTGGGGTAGGGGTGTGTGGCCATTTCACAACGAATGGTACTGGAGTAATGGAACCGGCTATATCAATCATAAAATATTTGGATTTAACCTGGGCTGTGGCTTTGGTAATACAAGCGTAGCTACTGAAAATATCCTCTTTTACGGTAATACAGTACATAAGCTTGGTGAAGTAATGATTGAACACTCAGAAAATTACATGGATCCCTGGCATTTGTATGACAGGGAAGGAAGACTGGATCTGACATTGACTCCTTTATATGACCGTACTACCCGTACAAAGCTATTATGGGTGGATAACTGTTGCCACCAGATGTTCGGAGAATTCAGTGGTAAGGCAGTACTGGATGATGGATCAGAGTTAAAGATAGAGAAGCTGGTTTCCTTTGCTGAACATGCTATAAATAATTGGTAGGATAACCAACTTAAAGGATGAGCTTAAGTTGGCCATAAATAGACACGAAAGGAAGCAAAAATGCAAAATACATCAGGGCCTAAGGCTCTCACTGAATATATCTTACACCTTAGTAAAGATAAATCTAATAAATCATTTTTAATACTCATATTACAGGGGATATTAGCAGGAATCTATATATCAATAGGTGCTATAGCATATTTTAAGATTGCGGCATCTACTGCAGATCCTGGACTTGGTACATTTCTTGGTGCCCTTGTCTTTCCCCTTGGCATTATAGCTGTACTTCTTATGCAAGCTGAGCTTTTTACCAGCGACTGTATGGTTATGACTGCTATCTATGCTAGACGTACTAGGATATACAAGATATTTAAAATATTGGGCCTAATACTTATCGCCAATATTATCGGATGTCTATTTATAGCGTATTTAACGAATGCATCGGGTATATTTAATGATAAGGTTATGGAGCTAGTCAAAGCTACTGCAATTAAAAAAGCCTATATGCCATTTGGCAGGATATTAATAAGCGGAATACTTTGTAATATAATAGTATGCACAGGTGTATGCCTAGCCTATAGCTGCCAAAATGAAATGGCTAAGATAGCGGTTTTATGGTTGGCTATCGCAGTATTTACTATATCCGGAACCGAGCATGTAGTAGCCAATGCTTATTATCTATTTACCGCCTATTTTGCAGGTGTAGACATTGCACTTTCCGATATAATATATAATCTGCTAGTATCAGGTCTTGGTAATTTTATCGGGGGAGGCATAATTGTCTCCGGAATAAATTATTTACTAGCATATAAGGATATATCAAAAAATTAGGGCTCTTTTATATCTGCCTCAATTATTTTGTAGCTTAATGGTGGAAGATCATATATTATGGTTCCGTTTATAATATCTAGACTTTCACTGGTAATCATATCTGAAGCATAAGTTGGATGAAAGCGTGACAGATCCAGCCTTACAAATACTTCATCCTTCTTATCCATATTTACTGATACAAGAATAAGCTTTTCCTTATCATATCTAGCAAATGCTAAGCAGGATTTATACATATAGATTATTTCAAAATCTCCCTCTATAAGGAGGCTGTTTTCTTGTCTAAAAGCAATCATTTTCTTATAAATTGAAAGGATTTGGCCGTCCTCACTACCCCATGGATAAGCCTTTCGATTAAAGGGATCATTATATCCTTGCATTCCTACCTCATCGCCATAGTAGATACACGGCACACCGGGGAGTGTCATCTGAAGCAAGACAACATTTTCCAAACGTTTCTTAGCCAGTTCTGATTTTAATTCACTTAATTTATATACCGCCATCTCATCCTTGGAAATCTTATTCCTGTCAGGTGCATCTCCAAGCATAGTTAGTATTCGTTCAGAATCATGGCTGGATAAAAGGTTCATAAGTGAATAAAAAGCTTCACTCGGATAGTTCTCACATAAGGACATTATTCTCATGCCAAATGTATTGGCATCACAGCTTTGGCAGGCAAAATCTATAATTGCATTTCGTAGAGGGTAGTTCATTACAGAATCTAATTCTTCACCTAGAAAGTATTCACGCCGTACGCCATAGCTTACCTTGTTAGAAGCATCCTCCCAGACCTCTCCTATAAGCACCGATTCAGGCTTAGTAGATTTCATTTCCTTTCGTATCATCTTTATAAGTTCAGAAGGAAGCTCATCGGCTACATCTAATCTCCATCCATAAGCGCCATAATTAAGCCATTTCTTAACGATAGAATCGGATGAAGTTATAATATAGTCAACATAGGATGGCTCTGTTTCATTGATATTAGGAAGGGTTTTAAAATCCCACCAGCTTTCATATTCCTCTGGATGCTTACTAAAGCGATACCAATTATAATAGGGTGAATCCTTAGATTGATAAGCTCCAACCGCCTCATATGAGCCTTCTTTATTAAAGTATTTACTGTCGCTACCTGTATGATTAAAGACACCGTCCAGAATAATACGAATGCCATATCCTAAGGCTTTCCTACATAATTCTTCGAATAGCTCATTGCTTCCGAACATAGGATCAATCTCTTCGTAATCCCCTGTGTCATATTTATGATTGGAATAGGCCTTGAATATTGGATTAAGGTATACTACGCTAATCCCAAGATCCCTTAGATAAGGCAACTTTCTCATAATACCATCCAAATTTCCGCCGTAAAAATCATTGGCAAGATATTCGCCACCAAATTGCTCGGCTTTGTAGTAAGGGACATCATCCCAATCACGGCGAATTATATCATCTCTTCCGGCCTTAAAGCTATCCATTTCCCCCTTGTAAAACCTATCGGGAAAGATTTGATAGATAATACTTCCTTTAAACCAATCAGGTGTTTTGAAATCCTTTCTATAGACAGTAATCTGATAGCCGGGTGGAATCTTAATAGAAACTTTACCTAATCCCCCAAGATTATCCTTGTTATTTCCGTAATAATAGGTGTTATTTCCTATTACTATTGTAAAATAATAAAAGATTAGGCCGGGATCTTTAGGAACCTGTAATTCTGCCTCGTATATGCTCCCTCTTGCTATCATATAGATATAATTCATAGGAAGGGTCACAGGATCATCGTCTCTATACCTATAGACTAAGGTGATAGAGGCGGGGATCTTATCTGCTTTTACATAAAGCCTCAGTCTTATGTTAGTCATACATGGAACCGCTCCGAAGGGAGAGCGGTAAAGTATGTTTCTTGAATCATGTTCTATGACCATTTAGAAGCCTCCAGATGCCAAATCTTATCATTATAGTCTTTAATCGTTCTATCGCTGGAGAAGAAGCCGGCAGATGCAGTATTTAATATTGCTTTATACCACCAAAGCTCAGTATCCTTAAAGTCATTAGATATCTTATCCTGCATCTCGACATATGCACGAAAATCTCTGATAACCATATAAGGGTCGGGCATACCATAATCTCCAAAAAGCAGAGACTGATAAATGTCTTTAAAGCCATCCGGAACGATATCTAGAAGCGGACCGCTTATTAATTGCTCAAGTACCTGATGAAGGGCTGTATCACTAGTATATATTCTCTGTACCTCATCTGAGTTGTATTCGTATCTACTTTCCACCTCGTCAGAACGTAGTCCGAAGATATAGATATTATCGGCACCAACTTGCTCATATATCTCCACATTAGCACCATCCAAGGAACCGATTGTCAGTGCGCCATTTAGCATAAACTTCATATTACCTGTTCCGGAGGCTTCCTTACCGGCAGTGGAGATTTGTTCTGATAGATCGGTAGCAGGAATAAGCATTTCGGCAATGCTTACACTATAGTTTTCAAGGAATATTACTTTGATCATATTATTAATCCGTGGATCCTTATTGACTAATTCGGCTATAGCGTTAATTAATCTGATTATATTCTTGGCTCTTGTATAGCCTGGAGCAGCTTTAGCAGCAAAGATAAAGGTTCTGGGGGTAAAAGGTCTATTTGGATCTTCTATTAATCTATTGTATAGATATAATATATGCAGTGCATTTAGTAGCTGCCTTTTATATTCATGTAGTCTTTTTGCCTGAACATCGAACATGGAATGAACATCAACTTCTATACCGTGATTTTCTTTAATATAGCTAGCAAGTTTATTCTTATTTTCTTGCTTAATTTCTGCAAAAAGCCATCTAAATTCCGGATCATCAGCATATGCCTTTAGTTTTGAAAGCTGAGTAGAATCCTTTAGCCAATCTGTACCGATTCGACTGGAAATAAGATTTGAAAGAGCACGGTTAGAATTATGCAGCCAACGTCGGAAAGTAATGCCATTGGTTATGGAATGGAACTTACCCGAGTCTAATCTGGCATAATCAGCAAAAATATCTTCGACCAATATGCGAGTGTGAAGTGCTGATACACCGTTTACAGCAAATGAGGTGACAAGACAAAGATTGGCCATATTAATCTGGTCATGAGCAATGATTGCCATATATTCAAGCTTCTTTCGGTCACCGGGATAGGCTCTGTTCAGCTTTTCCATAAGTCTTTGGTTTATCTCCATTACTATAGAGAAGATTCGGGGTAACAGAGGTTGAAAGAGGTATACAGGCCATTTTACCAGTGCTTCGCTCATTACGGTATGGTTGGTATAAGCAAAGGTGCGGGTTACTATGCCCCAGGCATCATCCCAACCAAAGCCTTCCTCATCCATTAAGATTCGCATCAACTCCGGAATGGCAAGGGTAGGGTGGGTATCATTTATATGGATAGTAACTTTATTTGGAATATCAAATAAATTATTGCCATAGTTCAGTTTAAAATCTTTAATAATCCATTGTACGGTAGCCGATGAGAGAAAATATTCTTGCTTCAGTCGAAGTAATTTACCATGAAGATTATTGTCCTCAGGATATAAGACCTTAGATATAAGCTCGTCTCTTTCCTTTTCGGCAATTGCATTGATATATTCGCCCTGGTTAAAGGCTTCCATATCCATTACCCCCGGCGATCTTGCTTTCCAAAGTCGCATATAGTTTACTCGGTTAGTATCATAGCCGCTTACGGGAATATCGTAAGGGATGGCAGATATAATCTTGGGATTTACATGTTTTACAAGTAACTTTCCGTCTTCCCAGTGACTTTCAATGGTACCGCCTATTTTGACTTCAATTTTTTCCTCTGATCGTTCGATCTCCCATATATTACCGCTATCAAGCCAAAAATCAGGCTCCTCTGTCTGCATGCCATTCTTAATGCCTTGCTTGAATAGACCATATTCATAGCGTATACCACAGCCTACAGCCGGTAAATCAAGGGTGGTAAGAGAATCCATAAAGCAAGCTGCCAATCTCCCAAGACCACCGTTACCAAGTCCAGGCTCTGGCTCTTTCTTTAGCATCTCATCAATATTAATACCAAGATCATTTAATACATTTCTAAACATATCTGTTTGCATCAGGTTAAGAGCATTGTTAACAAGAGAACGACCGATTAAGAACTCCATGGACAAATAATATAGTTTCTTAATCTTATCTTCTCTGTCCTTTTTATCCGTTGCCGCCATATTACTAAGCAAGCTATCCCGTACCACTAAAGCACAAGCCTTGTAGATAAGCTCCAAAGAGGCGTCCTCTATGGTTCTTCCGTACTCCTGTTGCAGTTTATCAATTATAGCCTTTTTAAGGTTAATTTCATTTGTATATTTTATATTGGATTCCATTCTATCACCTCGATAGGTTAATCAATAAGTAAAATAAATAATATATATTTACTACATATTGAAGGAATTGTCAAATAATATCTGACAAATCGATATTAAGTTAGCGTATCATACAGTCTGGCATACTGTTTAGCCGCCTCCTGCCAGGAATAATCCTTAGCCATACCTTGGCGTGCAATAGAATTCCATTGCGTTTTGCTCTCATAGGTTTCCTTTGCTAAGCGTGTTACCTCCCAAAGCTCATCTGCATTATAATTTTGGAATGAAAAGCCTGTTCCTTCTCCTGTGTATTTGTTATAAGGTATCACTGTATCCTTTAGACCGCCAGTTTCTCTTACTATTGGTACTGTCCCATATCTCATACTTATAAGCTGACTTAATCCACAAGGTTCAAATAATGAGGGCATCAAAAAAGCATCCGAGGCCGCATATATTTTGTGAGCCAGCTCATTAGAGAAAAGAATGTTAGCAGATACTTTGTCAGGGTGGGTATTAGCATAATAACGTAGCATATCTTCATGCTTGGCTTCACCGCTACCAAGAACAACAAGCTGCATATTGCTATCGCAAAAACGATCCATTAGATAAGCTATTAAATCAAAGCCCTTTTGATCGGTAAGTCTTGATACAAGACCGATAAGAAAGGTGTTCTTATCTTGAACTAAGCCCAGCTGTTCTTGTAGCTTTAATTTATTCTCTTTCTTCTTGCTAGGAAAATCCCTACGATTGTATTTTGTATAAATCATATTATCGGTTGATGGGTTATATTCATTGTAGGAAATTCCATTTAAAATTCCTGATAAATCATTCTTTCTGGCACGAAGTAGTCCGTCCAGACCTTCTCCGTATTCCAGCGTCTGGATTTCATGCATATATGTATTACTTACAGTTGTAATATGATCGGCATATACAAGTCCACCTTTTAATAAGTTGGAATCATTGTAATATTCCATCTTATCGGAGGTAAAGCATTCGATTGGAAGACCTGTAGCATCAAAGGTTTCACCCATACCCCAAATACCTTGAAAGTGTAGATTATGTATAGTTATTATGGTTTTGATTCCATTGTAATAAATGTGGTTTTTATATAGAACCTTTAACATTACGGGGATTAAGCCGGTTTGCCAGTCATTACAGTGTAGAATATCAGGTTTAAAATCAATATGAGGTAGCACAGACAGTACAGCCTTACTAAAAAATGCGAATTTTTCAATATCTTCATGAATATAACTGTATAATTGCAAACCAGAAAAATAGAATTCATTGTCTATAAAGTAGTATATTGTTCCCTCATGCTCAAGCTGAAATATTCCACAATACTTATTACGCCAGCCTAGTGATACATTGATATGTGTAATGAATGTCATCTGCTCGGTATACTCCTTAGGAATAGAGCCATACTTTGGCATTATAACACGGACATCATAACTGTCTTTGTCAAAGGCTGAGGGAAGAGATCCTATAACGTCCGCAAGCCCTCCGGTTTTTGCAAATGGTACAGCTTCAGATGCTGCCAGTAATACATTTGTCATGCTAAACCTCCTTGTAATTTTATTATTTCACAGCATAGAGCGGAGGTTTTACCTCCCTAATAGCTCGATATTTGTGTTAATAATCAACTTGAATTGTAATAGAAACTCAATTATAATTTAATTGAAGAATTGTCTGTTATAATATAATATATCACATTATAGATTCACTAGTAAACAATGATTATTAAAACATCTCTGGGGGTATATAATTCATGAGTCAAAGCACTTTAATGGACCTTAAGCCATCCGACTATCAAATATATTTATTCCATGAAGGAACTAATTATGCTGCCTATCAGATGCTAGGCAGCATCTACATACACGAAAATGAACTACATTCAGAGGGCTTTTGCTTTCGAGTTTGGGCACCATATGCTAAGGATGTTAGCTTGGTTGGAGATTTTAATCTTTGGCGTATCGGTGAGCATAAGCTGCATAGAATAGAAGATACAGGCATATGGATGATATTTGTGCCGGGTATGAAGATAGGAGAGCGCTACAAATATGCAATTACCATGACTGACGGTAATACATGTCTAAAGGCAGATCCTTTTGCGTATTTTGCGGAGCAAAGGCCTAATACCGCGTCTGTAACATATAGACTTGATCGGTACAATTGGAGAAATCCAATAAATAAGAGTATATATAAACAACCCTATACATCTCCTATATTGATATATGAGGTGCATGCAGGCTCATGGAGAAGGCATGAAGATGGGTCGTTTTTTTCTTATAGGGATTTAGCAAGGGAGCTGATTCCATATGCTCTTGATATGGGATATACACATATTGAACTTATGCCCCTTCAGGAATATCCTTATGATGGATCCTGGGGATATCAGGTGACAGGCTATTATGCAGCCACAAGCCGTTATGGTAATCCAGAAGACTTGATGTTTTTTATTGATAGCTGTCATGAGGTGGGTTTAAAGGTTATTATGGATTGGGTTCCGGCACATTTTCCAAAGGATACTCATGGATTAGCGCAGTTTGACGGTACATATCTGTATGAATATGAGGATAAACGAATAGGCGAGCATTATGGATGGGGAACACTAGTATTTGACTTTGGAAAACCAGAGGTGCATTCATTTCTAATATCTAATGCATTGTTTTGGTTGGAGGTATATCATTTTGATGGCTTAAGGGTAGATGCTGTTTCATCTATGATTTATAGAGATTATTGTAGAGAGGATGGCAAGTGGCTACCCAATATACACGGTGGAAGAGAGAATTTAGAAGCCATCTCATTCCTGCAAAAGCTGAATATTGCTGTATTTAAGAGGTTTCCCCATGCACTCATGATTGCAGAGGAATCTACCGCTTTTCCCTTGGTTACAGCACCGGTTCACCAGGGAGGATTAGGCTTTAATTACAAATGGAATATGGGTTGGATGCATGATTCATTACGATATTTTTCAATGGATCCCATACATAGAAAGAATAATCATAATTTATTGACATTTTTAATTATGTATACTTACTCTGAGAATTTTATATTACCGCTCTCTCATGATGAGGTGGTACATGGGAAGAAGTCTCTTCTAGATAAGATGTTTGGTAAGTATGAAGAGAAATTTGCTACTCTTAGGGCTTTTTACGGTTTAATGATGGCTCTTCCGGGAAAGAAGCTACTTTTTATGGGAGGAGAATTTGGACAATTTATTGAATGGAAGTATGATTCAGGATTAGATTGGATTTTGCTTGAATATGATAGTCATAGAAGCTTGTTTCAATATGTGAAAGCATTAAACCATATTTATCAAGAGAATCATTGTCTGTGGCAGCTTGATCATAATCAAGAGGGCTTTAAGTGGATAGAGGCTGATGATACAGACAATAGCGTTATTGCATTTTTGCGTCAGGGAAAACAAATTGATGAATTCATGATTTTAGTTTTTAATTTTACACCTATCTATCAAGATAAGTACCGCATAGCGGTGCCTACAGCAGGAGAGTATTATCAGCTTATTAACAGTGATTATAAAGAATATGGGGGTGAAACAAAAGACCTGCCTCTATATGCTTCTGTGATAGAGAATGTTAAGGGAAACAATGAACACGCGATTTATATTGAATTAGCTCCATTGTCAGCTGTGTATTTGAGGAAGGCATAATAGAGCATAATATTGAGGTTCACCAATATAAGGTATTTACTTATAAGGAGGGATTTATATGGCTAGGACAGAATGTGTTGCAATGATACTTGCAGGGGGACAAGGAAGCCGTCTGGGTGTCTTAACCGATGAAATAGCTAAACCGGCTGTTCCGTTTGGCGGAAAATATCGTATCATTGATTTTACTTTAAGTAATTGTACTCATTCGGGAATTACTACTGTAGGTGTGCTTACGCAATACCAACCCCTGGATTTGAATACATACATAGGAAGCGGTGGCCCTTGGGATTTGGATAGGAACATAGGTGGCGTATATGTTCTTCCCCCCTTTGTTAAAATGAAAGCAGGAGAATGGTATAAGGGAACAGCAAATGCCATATATCAAAATATGCCTTTTATTGAAAAATTTGATCCGGAGTATGTGCTGGTTTTGTCCGGAGATCACATTTATAAGATGGATTACACTAAGATGATAAAGCATCATAAAATAACCGGTGCCGTTGCTACCATAGCTGTTATGCCTGTTCCTTGGGAGGAAGCGAGTCGTTTTGGAATTATGAATACAGATGAAATGGGACGTGTTACACAGTTCCAAGAAAAGCCGTCTAATCCTATAAGTAATCAGGCTTCTATGGGTATATATGTTTTCGATTGGAAAACTCTTAAAGAGTATTTGACCATGGACGAGAAAAACCTATCATCCTCAAATGATTTTGGGAAAAACATTATTCCTAATATGATGGAGAATGATGAGAATGTCTTTGCATATAGATTTCAAGGCTACTGGAAGGATGTCGGAACAATATACAGTCTTTGGGAAGCTAATATGGATATAATTGCATCTCCTCCGATCTTTAATCTTCAGGATAGTAACTGGAAGATTTATTCAAAAAACCCTATTAAGCCTCCTCATTATGTTTCTGATGACGCTGAAATCATAAACAGCTGTATAACAGAAGGATGTAACATTTATGGTTTTGTAGAAAACTCTGTCATATCAGATGGTGTTACTATTGGAAGAGGTGCCATGGTGAGAAACAGTATAATATTCCCTAATGTCAAAATCGGTGAGGGAGTAATAATGGACAAAACCATAGTAGGAGAAGATACAATAATCGGTAAAGGTGTAGTATCAGGAATGAATTATATTAAGGATAATCCGTATTCAAGCAAGCTGATTACTAATGATATAGTACTAATTGGTCCGAATATCCGAATAGAGGATGGTTCAGAGATATCTAAAAATTCTATGGTAAGAGCCGGAGCAACAATAGGGGGTGGAAGCTTATGATAGACACAATGGGATTAATATTATCGGATGATGTACATATTAGTAGCCTTACGGAAAAACGTTCAATCTCAGCTTTACCTTTTGCAGGCAGATATAGACTGATTGATTTTGTTCTTTCCAACATGGTTAATGCAGGAATTACAAATGTGGGAGTTATTCTTAAGCATAATTACTCGTCATTAATGGATCACTTAGGTTCAGGAAAGGAATGGGATCTTAATAGAAAGAATGGTGGTTTACATATCCTACCTCCTTATATCGCACGCAATGTGCCCGGAATGAGTGAAGGGAGCATAGAATTAATCGCATCGGCTTTCAGTTATTTGTCAAAGAGCAAACAAAAATATATCATATTAACAAAAGGTAATACAGTTTTTAATATTGATTTTGATGAGGTAATGGAATTTCATCTAATTAATAAGGCTGATATAACTATGGTATATTACGAAGAAGATAATGCTTCGGAAGGAATCACTAATCATACCTTTTTATCGGTGGATGATGATAATCGTGTTACCGGCATTGAGGTAAGACCACGCAGACCGAAAACAAATAAAATCTTTATGTACATAATTCTGATTGAAAAGGCCTATCTTCAATATCTGGTTGATGAGGCTGTAGCCCGAGGAGAGCAAGATATTGTAAAAGATATATTGATTAAAAGACTTTCTAGTTTGAATATATGTGGATATAGATTTGATGGATATGTCGGAAATATTGACAGTATTCAATCATATTATAACAAAAGTATGTGCATGCTTAATGAGAAAGTAAGAAAGGAAATCTTTAATCCAAACAGACCTATATATACAAAAATCAAGGATCAGGCTCCTACAAGATATAGTAATTATGCGTCAGTAAGTAATTGTTTGATTGCTGATGGTTGTACTATAGAAGGTCAGGTAAAGAATAGTATAATATTTAGAGGAGTTCATATTGGAAAGGGCTCAAGGGTCAGCAATTCTATTGTAATGCAGGATTCTGTAATACAGTCAGGTTGCGAATTGGATTATATGGTTATGGATAAAGAGGTAATTGTACGTGAGCATGGAAAACTAATAGGTGACAGTAGACATCCTATTATAATTTCAAAGGGTGAGATAGTGTAATTTATGAGGCTGTTGAGAACTAAGGAGGTACTGCTGTAATATAATTAACAGGAGATTGCTTATTATCCTACACACCCGTAAAAGTACATTTGCTTGATTTATAAGTCCTAATCGAACATAAATGTTCGCTTATTAGACTTACAAATCATAGCATCTGTTCTTTTAAGGGTGCATTTTGGATATATAAGCAACCTCCTTACACCATTTTGCAGCAGCCCTATTGCAAGGTCACAACAGCCTCATAAATAGAGTCTACTAGAGTGGTAGGTCGGGTTTTTTATCTGGATTGTACGGTACTGACCA
>SHOH01000310.1 GCA_004294845.1 Anaerolineaceae bacterium | reverse complement strand
AAAAACCATTGCATGGTGCGCCCGGCTTCGCGGCTGAAGCCGACAGGTAAAAACAGTTGCGCGCCACGGCCTGCACCGGTTCCGCCGAACGTTAGCATGCCTATAGATGATTTTGTAAATATTACCCTGAACATAAACAAAAAACTGTGTGCCATGAAAACAAGAATCTACCTTCTAATGGTTGGAATGTTAGTGTTTACTTCCATTGCCGGACAACAATCCTGGGATATAAGAACCAGTTTGGGAATCACAAGTGGTTCAAAGGTTATTGATGGTTATTACTTCTCCTTTGATATTGGTATACCAATTTGTAAAGCAATTCAATTAGCACCAACCTTCACATATGCAGATATGTTACCAAATACTTACTTTTCCAATTCCTGGAACTATATCTACCCAACTACTCCTATGCAAGGATATCCAACTGGTGGTCCAAGGCAAGAATATGAATATGGAGACAATTTAGGGTCTATAGCATTGTTAATTCTCTTCTTACCTTTCGACTTAGTGAATAATAAAAGCTTTAAAAAACACGAATTAATTATTGGTGCCGGCTACTCCTTCAACAGTTATACCATGGTCGATACCCGTTATGAAATTAATGGTGAAAACGTTGAACTACTAGGATTTGCTGTAAAATCAAATAAATCCTTTGAACCTTATTATGGCAAAGTGTCTTATAATTACCTGTTTAACAGGCTATTCATTGGCATTACAGCTAGTATGATAAGTTACGATAATGAAGGTGAATTATTTGCAGGTGTTCAACTAGGAGTGAAATTCTAAATAAATACGCATGCTAACATGTTGGCATAAGTCACTGTAGCTCCGCACCGCAAGAACATTCTGGTCAAAGAGGACTGTTTAGTGATCATTGTCGTTCCGTGGCGCGAGAATCCGCCGGCCCAAGAGGAGCGTTAAGTGGTCACTGGTGCTCCGTGGCGCGACAATTGGGTAATTAAATAGGCGGTTCTGGGACTGGACTGGGGCTGGGGCTGGACTGGGGCTGGGACTGGAACCGGGACTGGGATTGGGGCTAGGGCTGGGACTGGAA
>SHOH01000155.1:2921-5454 GCA_004294845.1 Anaerolineaceae bacterium | reverse complement strand
TGTAAGGGTAGTGACCAGGAGACTAATTTTATTCCTACAATGCCACCTGAGTTTACAGGAGATGAATTAGATTTTCCAAATGACACCATAGAGGATATCGATGACCAGGTCGATACTCCTGATGATAAGGAAGATGATCCTGTATATGTAGGTGAGACCACTACAAAATATGTTAAGCTTAGCACCTACGGAGCAATACTTAATGTAAGGTCTGCCCCAACCACAGAGGAAGATAATGTGGTAGGATTTCTGGTTCATACAGAGCCGATAGAGGTTATCTCTATAGAAGATGACTGGGCTAAATTTCTGTATCATGATGAGGTTAGGTACGTAAGTGCAGATTTTCTGGTAGATTTTGTTCCGCCCTATGTATCTCCTCCGACACTTACGCAGACTCCGACGACGACTCCTACACCGGCAAATTAAAATCCAAAAATTCAATAAGCTTTGTCATAGAATCTGAGAGGTAGGCGGCTTTATTATAGCAAAAGCCTATCTCTCTTTTATTAATTGGCTTTCTCAAGGGGATGTGAATCAGCTGCCCATTATTCAGCTCATCGGTGACAAATTCCTTTATTACACAGCCGACTCCCAAGCCTGTTTTAGCAAATTCAATCAAAAGATCCATACTGCTAACCTCCAGAATATGCTGTGGATGGATATGATTTTCGTTGAAATATTCTTCGATGTACATTCTGGATATATTCTCTTCATCAAGTAGCATTACATTGGCTGTTGCAAAGATATCCTCATCCTTTTCTCTCAGACGAAGATTATCAAGATAATCACTTGTAGCCACAAATATATCTTCAATTTCATAAAGAGGCAGGAACTCATGTATTTTTTGATTAGAGGGCTTTGCCACGAGGCCTATATCGAGGGCATTACTTTCAAGCTGCTTAAGAGTATGAATAGTGGACTGACTCTCAATAGTAATCTTTATATGGGGATATGTTTTTAAGAAGCGATTTAAGTAAGGTAGCAGAACATATTTACATAGAGTGGCACTAACACCAATTCTGAGGTGCCCCACTCCAAGCTCCTTCATATGTGTAAGCCGTTCTTCACCCTGCTTAAGTATATCAAAAGCTTCCTTGGTATATTGATAAAGAAGCTGTCCTTCTTCGGTAAGTTTTACCCCGCGAGAATTTCTAATGAAGAGAGTTAGATTCAAGCTTTCCTCAAGGCTTGTGATTGATTTACTTACAGCGGGCTGGCTCACATATAAAAGTCTAGCAGCCTGGGAGATATTGCCCACCTCTGCCACATAGTTAAACACATGATATAGGGATAGCTGATTGTTCATGGAGACTCCTTTCCATATAACCAAGAGTTATAATAGACATTCTTTATATGTATTTCTATTATATCAGCATTTATGATAAAATAGCAATAGAAAATGCATTCAGGAGGATAGCTTTCATGAAATACAATATAGCGGTTATTCCCGGTGACGGTATCGGTCCGGAGATTGTAAGAGAGGCAATAAAGGTGCTCGACACCGTAGGAATCGAATTCGGTCACAGCTTTAGCTATACCGAAGTGCTTATGGGTGGAGTATCCATCGATGCTACGGGAGTACCCCTTACCGATGAAGCGCTTAAGATTGCAAAAAACAGTGATTCCGTACTTCTTGGCGCGGTAGGAGGAGATGTGGGCAAATCCAACTGGTACAACATTGCGCCAAATCTAAGACCTGAGGCCGGGCTTCTTGCCATTCGTAAAGGTCTTAATCTATTTGCAAATATCAGACCCGCAATCCTATTTAATGAATTAAAGAGTGCTTGCCCCTTAAGAGAAGATATTATAGGGGAAGGCTTTGATTTTGTCGTTATGAGAGAGTTGACCGGTGGATTATACTTTGGAGATAGATGGACAGAAGAAGTGGATGGGCTAAGAACCGCCACCGATACCTTGGTTTATAATGAAATAGAGATAGCCAGAATAGCAAGGCGGGCATTTGAAATCGCAAGAAAAAGAAGAAAAAAGGTATGTAGCGTAGATAAAGCCAATGTACTTGATACATCCAGACTGTGGAGACAGGTTACGCATGAAATTGGGAAGGAGTATCCCGATGTAGAACTTACTGATATGCTGGTTGATAATTGTGCCATGCAAATTGTAAAGGATCCCACTCAATTTGATGTAATACTTACAGAGAATATGTTCGGCGATATACTCTCTGATGAGGCCAGTATGGTTACAGGCTCCATTGGAATGCTTGCCAGTGCAAGTCTTGGAGAAACCAAGCTAGGTCTATATGAACCTAGCCATGGATCTGCACCTGATATTGCAGGTCAGAATAAGGCCAATCCCATAGCCACCATTCTTTCGGCGGCTATGATGCTAAAGTTTTCATTTGATCTTGATAAGGAAGCCGACAAAGTGGAGGCTGCCGTAAAGGAAGTACTTAAGAAGGGCTATAGAACAATCGACATAATGTCATCGGGAAAAACCCTTGTTGGATGCGACGAGATGGGTGACCTGATAGCCAGTGAAATTTAATTCGGTATCTAATTCGGTACCAGGTACC
>SHOH01000155.1:0-2821 GCA_004294845.1 Anaerolineaceae bacterium | reverse complement strand
CAGGTACCATTACAAAACAGGGAGGTAAAGAGATGGGTATGACGATGACTCAGAAGATTTTGGCTGCTCATGCGTGCCTTGAAGAGGTCAAGGCCGGACAATTGATTGAGGTGAATTTGGACCTTGTTCTTGGAAATGATGTTACAGCTCCTGTGGCTATAAAAGAGATGGAGAAGTTGAACACGAGTAAGGTTTTTGATAAAGATAAGATTGCTTTAGTGCCGGATCATTTTACACCTAATAAGGACATTAAATCTGCAGAGAACTGCAAATGCATGAGAGAATTTGCCATGGAGCATGATATAACCAATTATTTTGAAATTGGAGAAATGGGAATTGAGCATGCACTACTTCCCGAGAAAGGTCTTGTAGTGGCTGGTGATGTGGTTATCGGAGCTGATTCTCACACATGTACCTATGGTGCCTTGGGTGCTTTTTCTACAGGTGTAGGAAGCACGGATATGGCAGCAGGTATGGCGACCGGTCAAGCATGGTTTAAGGTGCCGTCTGCATTACAGTTTGTTCTTACGGGAAATCCTTCGAACTGGGTTAGTGGCAAGGATATCATACTGCATATAATCGGTATGATAGGAGTGGATGGTGCCAGGTACAAATCAATGGAGTTTGTCGGAGAAGGCGTGGCTAATCTTACGATGGATGACCGTTTTACCATAGCAAACATGGCGATTGAAGCCGGGGCAAAGAACGGTATTTTCCCGGTGGATAAGCTTACTATAAAGTATATGAACGAGCACTCTATTAAACCTTATACCATATATAGAGCTGATGAGGATGCCGAGTATGATAAAACATATAAAATAGATTTAGCTGAGATTAAGCCTACGGTTGCTTTTCCGCATCTCCCTGAAAATACTCATACAATTGACAATATTGGAGATATTAAAATTGACCAAGTGGTAATAGGCTCATGTACGAATGGAAGACTGGATGATTTGAGAATAGCAGCAAAGGTTTTGGAGGGAAGAAAGGTGGCCAAGGGGATGCGGGTCATTGTGTTTCCTGCCACTCAGAAAATTTATCTTCAGGCACTTGAGGAAGGACTGCTTTCAACCTTTATTAAAGCGGGAGCTGTGGTAAGTACACCTACTTGTGGACCTTGTCTCGGTGGACATATGGGAGTGCTGGCGGCAGGAGAACGAGCGGTATCTACCACTAATCGTAATTTTGTCGGCCGAATGGGTCATGTTGAATCAGAGGTTTATCTTGCTAGTCCTGCGGTTGCAGCTGCCAGTGCTGTTACAGGCAAAATATCAGGCCCCGAAGAGCTGGGTTTGTAAGTGAATCGAAAGGAGTAGCTAAAAATATGAAAGCATCAGGAATAGTACATCGATACGGTGATAATGTTGATACGGATGTCATAATCCCTGCCAGATATCTAAATACCTCCGATCCTAAGGAGCTGGCTGAAAAATGTATGATAGATATTGATAAGGAGTTTCGAAGCAGAGTTAAGCCCGGTGATATTATGGTCGCCGGAAAGAATTTCGGTTGCGGCTCATCAAGGGAGCATGCACCTATAGCCATAAAGGCTTCAGGTATCAGCTGTGTAATCGCTGAGACCTTTGCCAGAATATTTTACCGCAATTCAATTAATATAGGCCTTCCTATTATCGAATGTGAGGAAGCTTCTAAGGATATAGAAGCAGGAAATGAGATAGAAGTGGATTTTGACAGCGGAAAAATATATAACCATACTAAGAAGAAACACTATCAGGGGCAGGCATTTCCGGAGTTTATGCAAAGAATTATTAAGGCAGAAGGTCTTATCAACTATATTAAGCAAAAATAGAAGAACGTTAAAATGATTTCCTGTTAAGACCTCGTGACTTAACAGGAATTTTATATCTTGAGATCATATTCGTGACGCCACAAATATGATCTATCTATGCTTTAAAGCAGTCGCAGTGCAGGAAAGGATTTTATAGATTCTAACCCAGGAATATGATAATATATTTTTAGATATATTAAAATAAAATACATAATAGAAAAGGAGAAAAAGACTATGTGGGTTTTATATGCATTTTTATCTGCAATATTTGCAGCATTAGTATCTATTCTTGCTAAGATAGGCTTAAAGGGCATAAATTCAAACCTTGCGACAGCCATTAGAACCTTCGTGGTTCTTCTTATGGCTTGGGGCATCGTATTTTTAACAGGCAAGCAGAAGGAGATTACAACACTTACAAGTAAGAACTGGAGATATCTTATTTATTCAGGTCTTGCCACGGGGGCATCATGGCTTTTTTATTTTAGAGCTTTACAGATTGGCGAGGTATCAAAGGTTGCTCCTATCGATAAGTTGAGTGTTGTAATTACCATGATATTGGCATTTATATTTTTAGGTGAGACGGTTACATTAAAGGCAATAATCGGAGGGTTATTAATTGCAGCCGGCACCTTGGTAATGGTTTTATAAACACAAGAAGAATACTCGTGACTTTAGTCATGAAAGGTTCAAAACAAATACTTATGCAATTTTGTTTGATTGTAACCTTTTGATAACTATCATCATAAGCTGAAATAGAACTTATATATAGGTGATGGTAAGTATTATGAATGGTACAATTAGATATACAGTCCGGCCCTATGACACATTTTGGATGTTAGCACAGGTGTTTAATACTACTGCGGATTCTATTATGGAATTAAATCCAGGAGTAGATCCCAGAAACCTTCAGGTTGGGCATGTAATTACAATCAGGCCCGGTTTTCAGTATTATCCTCCCTATCCCGTTGATAATAATATGATGGGGGATCAAAACATGATGAATAACGGAATGATGAATAACGGAATGATGAA
>SHOH01000023.1:4087-30552 GCA_004294845.1 Anaerolineaceae bacterium | reverse complement strand
ATATCTATGTACTATAATGTGTTAAGATATAAAATATTTATAAACAAATTAATAACATTATATAAAGTAGGTTTATTATGACTAGCTATAAAATGAATGATAAAAATATTAAAACTATATACATTGTTTTATCCCAGACCAAGACCTATCCCGCTAGAGCAATTAGGTTTTATACCCATGAGCCATATGCCCATGCATCGATAGCCTTTGACGAGGATTTGGAGGAAATGTACAGCTTTGCAAGACGAGGAACCTATAATCCTTTCAATGCAGGCTTTATAAGAGAGTATATAGATAAGGGAGTGTTTGGAAGATTTGATACAACAGCATGTAGTATTTATCGACTTCTGATAACCGAAGACCAATATATTTCTCTAAGAAGCGAAATTGAAGTATTCAAACAGAACAAAAATACTTATTCTTATAATTATTTGGGATTGATAGGAGCAGCCTTTAATATTCCGGTACGGTCTAAGCAAAGGTATTTTTGCTCACAGTTTGTTGCTTATGTGTTAGAGCAAAGCGGTATACATATTTTTAATAAGTGCTATGCTCTGGTGAAACCAAGAGATATCAGGATAAATCCTAATCTTACTACTGTATACGAAGGTAGACTATCACTGTATAGATTCTATAAGAATAAATATCAGATCGCATAAGCTGGAATTCGTTTTAACTCTATAATGTAACATAAAACAGGGCATTACATTCAAACTATGTAATGCCCTGTTTTTGCACCAGCCCCTTTTGGTTAATCTGAATGTTGGCTTAATATGGGGTCCTTGGCAAGTCTTGCCTCCATGAATTTGTGTTGATCAATATGACAATAACCATTAATATTCTTATCGAGGTATTTTTGGTGATATTCCTCTGCAGTATAATAATTATTTAGTGGAAGTACCTCTATGGCTATTGGTTCTTTATATGAGCTCTGAAGCTGCTTGATTGAGTTTTGAATTATTTCTTCATCAGAGGGATCTATATAATAGATTCCGGTTCTATACTGAGTTCCCACATCGCCTCCCTGACGATTTATAGAGGTGGGATCAATCACATTGTAATAAAGTGTCAGCAAATATTCTAGCCTTATCTTAGTGGGGTCATATACCACATGTACAGTTTCCGCATGTCCGGTATCATTATTACAGACTTCTTCATAGCTGGGATTTATAGTGTTTCCGTTAGCATAGCCCACATCCGTTTTTATAACACCGTCTATTAAGGTGAAATATTTTTCAGTACCCCAAAAGCATCCGCCTGCAAGATATATTTCTTTATGTTGTTGTCCATTATTCATGGTTAAACATCCTTTCTTTAGTTAGAATTGAACATGCTTATTCCTCTCAGCAGCACGCATAAATATCTTAATTATCTCATTTACCAACAAAGGTACAAGGGCAAACATGATAACCAGAACCCAATCCTTAAGGGATAAGTTCCGTACCTGGAATGCCTTGGCAAGAAAAGGAACAGAGATAACAAGTAGTTGTAGTAAAAGACCGGTGATAATTGCACCGATAAGATATTTATTTTTAAATAAACCTACTTGGAAGATGGATTTTGTGGTGCTTCGCATTGAAAGGGAGTAGAAAAGCTGTGATGCTGCCAATACAACAAATGCCATTGTTCTGGCATAGGTTAAGGCACCTGCATATTGCGGATTGTCCAAATTAGCTATGATTTCACCGAGAGGATAATCATGCTCCCATAAACCGTAATAAAAAGCTAGCAGAGTTAACAAACCAATCAGCATACCACCTATGATGGCACGAATACCTGCACCTCTTGCAAAGAAGCTTTCTTTTGGATTCCTAGGCTTGTGCTTCATAACATCATGATCTCCGGGATCGACTCCTAAAGAGATGGCAGGAAGAGAGTCTGTAATTAGGTTAATCCATAGAAGGTGAGTGGCAAGAAGAGGTACAGGCCAGTTTAGAAGTATGGAGATGAATATGGTTATTACCTCACCTAAATTGCAGGAAAGCAGGAAAATAACAGCTTTCTTAATATTGTTATATATATTTCTTCCTTCCTCAATGGCATGGACAATAGTTGTAAAATTGTCGTCAGTAAGTATCATATCGCTTGCTCCCTTTGCCACATCTGTTCCGGTGATGCCCATAGCAACACCGATATCAGCATATTTTAAAGAAGGTGCATCATTGACACCGTCCCCTGTCATAGATACGATATTACCCTGAGCCTTAAATGCCCTTACTATTATAACCTTATGCTCGGGGGATACTCTGGCAAATACCCTATATTGGTTAATATGTTTTGTGAATTCTTCATCAGTCATATTATCGATTTCAGCTCCGGTTATGCTTTGATCCAAGCTGTCAGCAATTTCAAGCTCTTTAGCAATAGCTAGAGCTGTGTTTTTGTGGTCACCGGTTATCATTATAGGCCTTATGCCTGCATTCTTTGCTTCGCGAATTGAATCCTTAACCTCAAGTCTTGGAGGATCAATCATTCCGACTAAGCCTATTATAATTAAATCCTCTTCCATATCTTCCGGATCAATAACTTCTGAGGTCTCCTTATAGGCAGCTCCGAGAACACGAAGCGCAGAATTAGACATATTTTCTGTTACCCTAAGATAGTCCTCCTTTATATCTTCGGTAAGGGGAACAACCTTACCGTCTAAGAGAGCACGGGTACATTTCTCAAGTAGATTATCAATGGCACCTTTTGTATTGACTCGGTATCCCTCACCATCCTCGTTTAGTGTGGACATGAGTTTTCTGTCTGAATCAAAGGGGAATTCTGATAATCTTTTAAATTCCTTGTTTAATCCATCTTTGGTCATATTATATTTGGTGCCAAGAACTATGAGAGCGATCTCAGTAGGATCCCCGGTTCCTTGATCATTTTCATAGGTAGCGTCAGAGCAAAGGACCAGAGTTTTTATCAATTCGTTTTCGTCATAGGTTCCTGTTAGATTAGTTGACGATTGACCAATATCTGAAAGTAATCCATAAGTATAGTGCAAAGTAACAGTCATCTTGTTCTGAGTAAGTGTACCTGTCTTATCGGAGCAGATGATGTTAACTGAACCCAAGGTTTCAACGGCTGGAAGCTTCTTAACTATTGCATTAATTTTTGACATCCTAGTTACACCTAGAGCTAAGACTATGGCAACTATAGCGGCTAAGCCTTCTGGGATAGCTGCTACAGCCAGGCTTATAGCAGTAAGAAACATCTCCATAATATCTCTTTTTTGGATTAAAGCAATAACAAAGATTAGGGCGCAGATTCCAATGGCCAAATAACCAAGAATACGTCCCAACTCATCAAGTCTTTTTTGTAAAGGAGTCATTTCATTCCTATCATCATCAAGTATCTTTGCAATCTTACCAATTTCAGTATCCATAGCAGTTGCCACGACAACTCCCTCACCTCTGCCGTAGGTAACAAGAGTGGACATAAATGCCATATTGGTTTTATCTCCTAAGGAGGTTTTAGGATCGGAAATAACCAATTCTGCATCCTTGTTGGACGGAACCGATTCTCCTGTTAGTGCAGATTCCTCTATCTGAAGATTTGCAGTTACCGTAAGTCTTATATCTGCAGGAATATATCGTCCTGCATCCAGTATTATGATATCACCCGGCACAACCTCTTCAGAATTAATCTCGATAATCTCACCATCTCTGCGGACCAGAGATTTTGGGGTCGTCATTTTCTGTAAAGCCTCTACGGCTTTTTCCGCCTTATGTTCTTGCACGACACCTATTAGAGCATTTAGTGCTACTACCAAAAGTATAATGATGGCATCTGAATATTCACCGATAGCTATGGTGATAGCAGCAGCTCCTAAAAGGACATATATAAGCATATCCTTTAACTGGGATAAAAAAATAGCAAATAAACTTTTCTTTGGCTTGCTCTTTAATTTGTTCATCCCATATTGCTCAAGTCTCTTAGCGACTTCTTCTTCAGAAAGCCCGCTTTTCGAATCGACATTAAGCTCTTTTAAAACTTCTTCTTGTGATTTTATGAACCACATATTTGCACCTCTTTTTATCAGTCTATTAACATTATCTTATCATAAAACTAAGTACCTTATACTAGTATAAGCAAGATTAGGAGCTGGGAAGCTGTTGTTTATCTTGGACTAATCTGCTTATCATGGATTATACCAGATTTATGTAAAATAGAAAATAAAAATTATTCGAATTTATTTACTTATTTAGGTAAATCTTAAGAAAAGGGCTTGCAAAATCATATGATAACAGAGACAATATAAGAGAGAAAATAAAAAGGAATTTTATATGAAGAGTATATTATGGGAGGATTCAAAAGATATGAAGGACTTATTCAGTAATTACTTTGAGAATAAAGGAGCAGATGATGGGTCGGCAGGATTAATGGCAGCTCTTGTAATTACTCTTGCTATAATAGTTATCTGTATTCTGATTCATATAATTCTGAAGAAGGTTGTATTACGAATTGTAACAAAAATAATCAGGAGAAATAAACTGACTTGGGATGATGTTCTTTTAGAACGTAAGGTTATTCACAGAGCAATATTAATAGTGCCGGGGATTTTATTCTATAGCTTATCAGATATATATGAGAATGCTGATTTGACTGAAATCATACAACGTTTAGCGGCTACTTATGTCATGATTGTATTGATTTTTGTAGTGAGTTCATTGTTGGATTCAATCGATGACATATACCGTAAAAACCCAATCTCAAATGTAAGGCCAATAAAAGGTCTTCTTCAGGTAGTAAAGATAGTATTGTTTATTATTATAGGTATAGTTATTATTGCTACATTATTAGATCAGAGCCCTTTGGTGCTTTTAAGCGGTATTGGAGCCTTGGCTGCGGTATTCTCCTTTGTGTTTAAAGACTCAATACTGGGATTTATTGCAGGTATTATGCTTACCTCTAATGATATGCTTAGAATCGGAGACTGGATTGAAATGCCTAAATACGGTGCAGACGGTGATGTAATAGACATAACTTTAAATACCGTCAAGGTTCAAAACTGGGATAAAACTTTTGTAACTATACCGGCTTATGCTCTTGTTTCTGATTCCTTTAAAAACTGGAGAGGTATGTTTCAGTTTGGAGGTAGGAGAATTAAAAGATCAATTTATATTGATGTCAATTCGGTTGACTTTTGTACAAATGAAATGATTGAAAAATTCAAGAAGATACACTATCTGAAAGATTATATTACTGAGAAAGAGAAAGAACTTGAGGATTATAATATAAAGAATGATATAGATACAGAGCACAAGATTAACGGAAGACATATGACTAATCTGGGTACTTTCCGTGCTTACTTGCAAAATTATATCGGTAACCATCCCGGTATTAATCAGGAAAAAATTATGATGGTTAGACAGCTTGCGGCCGGCGAAAATGGAATTCCTTTGGAAATCTACGGATTTACAAGAGATACTGCTTGGGTTAATTATGAAGGAGTACAATCAGATATATTTGATCATGTATATGCAGTGGCAAGAGAGTTTGAATTAAGAATTTTCCAAACTCCATCCGGCTATGACATTCGCGGATATGCAGATTAGTCCAAGGGAACTAGTATGATTTATGTAACGCGTATTATGCGTTACAATAAATCATACTGTTTCACTTGGATAAGTGCATCGGTTCAGCAGAGCTGAACCTTTCTAGGAAACGAAGTTTCCGAGCTCCTAATCTGCATATAATATAATCAATCCATAGATGACAGAAGCAGGGATAATAATATCCCTGCTTTCTGTCATCTGGTGTCTCAATTATTCAGTTGTTGTTGGTATAACCTCGATTATGAGTATACAAGAACTTATACCAATACAGGTCAGTATTCCTGCCTGGAAGATTGAAAACATAATGCCTCGTTAGTAAAAACTTGACTGTCCAATGCTACCACCTCATGTTCTAAGCTAAACCGCTGTCTGTAACTCTGAGACTAAATTACAAACATTTCTCTCTATTTTTCAGATACGGATATGCTCTTTAGATCTAGTTACACATGATGCATATGAGCTCTTGTCCGTATCTGAAAATTATTATGTCACGAAAAATATTTATTATACATATTAAAAAAAAATCATATTATTATTCAATATATACACAGAAAAAACAAGTAAATAAGTAATCTTGATTGTTTCTCGAAAACGATTAAGTGTGAAAAATAATACTTGCAAAAGGTATTAGAAACGGTTAATATAGAACTTAGTAAAGTATAAGCATCAGTCATTAAATTAAGATTTATCAAAAATGTAAGAATAATTAATACAAATAGCCAACTTTTATAATAGAAATCGATTAAGCTGAAATTATAGTATTGATGAATAGGGGATTTAGATGGTTTCAATAAAGGATATATCTATCAGATGTGGCGTGTCGGCAGCTACTGTTAGTAAAGCATTGAATAACCACAGTGATATTTCTGAGGCTACGAAAAATAACATTAAAAGTGTTGCAAAGGAAATGGGATATTATCCGAACTCCTTTGCCAGAGCATTAAAAACGAAACGTACTTATAATATCGGCGTACTTTTCGTGGATGAAGCGCAAAGCGGATTAACTCATGAATATTTTGCTAATGTTCTGGATAGTTTCAAGGTAGAAGCCGAAGGACATGGATATGATATCACATTTATTAATAAACATATGGGACTTCGTAAGATGTCTTACTATGAACATAGCAGATACAGGGGCGTTGACGGTGTAATAATCGCATGTATAGATTTTTCCGACCCGGAAGTGCTGGAGCTTATTAACAGCGATCTGCCTGTGGTAACTATTGACCATGTTTTTGACAATCGTACTGCCATAATATCAGATAATGTAAAAGGCATGAAAGATTTAATTACATATATCTATGAGATGGGTCACAGAAAGATTGCATATATCTACGGTGATGATTCTTCGGTTACCAAAAACCGTGTTGGTAGCTTTTATAAGACTCTTAGTGAATTAAATATTAATATTCCTGATGAATATGTAAAAGAAGGTGTCTACCATGATGCCGATACAACATATCGTCTCACAGGAGAATTATTATCATTAAAAAACAGACCGACTTGTATAATATTCCCCGATGATTTTTCCTGTATAGGAGGCATCAATGCAATCAAAGACTTTGGGCTGATGATTCCTGATGATATTTCAATTGTAGGGTATGACGGAGTATTACTTTCTCAGGTTCTTAATCCCAAGTTAACCACACTTAAGCAAGATACTAAAGCCTTAGGGAAATGTGCTGCAGAGAAGCTTATAGCGCAAATTGACAATCCGAAGGCTAATATAATAGAAAGAATTGTTATAGAAGGAAGATTGCTATACGGTGAATCCGTAAAGGATATGAACTAAGAGATTTTCCGGTCATTTTATGATATGAATTCTTATGTGAAACGATGTAGGGGAGTTTTAACATAATAATAATCTCAAGACATAAAATGATGGGTGTCTATATTTTTCCTCCTTGCAAAAATCCACTGTCCTCAATATTCAGGGGGAGAGTTTGTTGAATGGCAGCGGATATTGCATCATAATTATTATACAAAGAAGCTATTCATGATATGTTCATGGATGGCTTTTTTGTATAATAACTATTCAAGAAAATCACCACAATTTAATATGACAAAAACACATGTCATATAAATTGTGCTGGCTTTTCTTGGATTAATCTGCATATCTTGGATATTGTTGAATGTGTTAAAAATTTAACCATTAGAGGCTAAAAATTTAGTAGAATTCGATGAAAATAGTTGAAAAGAATAGTCTAAATCAGTTGAATTAAAAATTCAAATGGGATATAATACTAAAGGCGTTTATTTTGTCTAAAAAGCGAATAGTGAGGTGAGTTAATGGCAAAAGAAACAGTACAAGCTGTCCGTAAAGCTGAAACATCTGCAGAGAAGATGGTTAAGGATGCTCTTATAAAAAAAGAAGCTTTAATTTCTGAAGCGCAAAACAAGGCTAAGGAAATATCAAATTCTATGTTAAAAGAAGCACAAAAAAATGCAGAAAATGATCTTAAGGAAGCTGAACGCCGTAGCGATCTTATATTGGAGAAAGCAAAAGAAGAAGCTGAAAAAGAAGTAGAGCTTCTTACAGAAATGGCGAAAACCAAGGAACAGGGTGCAATTGACCTGGTTATCTCCAATGTCGTATGACATGCGAAAGGAAAACTTAAATGAGGCAAAGGAGGTGTATTTGTTATGGCATTGCTGCAAATGCAGCGGATTTACATTTATGCTTTAAAAAAGGATAGAAAGCAAATTCTAGAGCTGCTACAACGACGCGGAGTCGTAGAAGTAAGAAGTATGCTGAAAGAAGATAAGGTTTTTTCTAAATCTGATGTTTCAGTTGCAAAGCAAAACTTGGAAAAAAACATATCTATAACGTGTGATAGCTTAAGTATCCTAAATAATTATATTAAGGAAGATAAATCCATACTTTCAGCTTTAGCAGGTAGAAAAGAGTTACCAGTGGAGGAGTATGATTCATTTAAAGAAAAATACAAGCCCACAGTTAATATGGCAAAACGTATAATCGAATTATCGAAGATTATTGCTGAAAATAAAGCGGAAGTATTTAGACTTCAAACGCAGATTGAAATCCTTACACCTTGGGTAAATCTTGACATACCTTTGAATTTTAAAGGTACTAAGTTTACCAGAGGATTTATAGGAACCTTACCAAAACCTTGGACATTAGAAGAAATATACGAAAAGTTGGCACAGTATATGCCCCTGGATGTTGATATTATCAGCACTACCAAGGAGCAGACTTGCATATTCGTATTGTGTACCAATGACAAGAAGGATAAGGTCTATGAGGTTTTGCGTGGAATGGAGTTTACACTTCCATCACTGTCAATAGATCAGTTACCTACGGCTGATCTGTCTCCTGCTGAGCAATTAGAGTTATTAGTGCAGCAGATTGATAAGACTAAGAGTAATATCCAAGCAGCTATTGATGAGATGGAATCTTATGACAAGAATCGTAATGAACTGAAATTCTTACTAGATTACGATACAATGAGATTGGAGAAGTACGAAGTTATCGGTTCCCTTATTCAATCTAAGAATGTATTTATTATCTCAGGATTTATTGCTGAAAAAGATTTTTCTGCTATAGAAGAGGAACTAACTTCTAAGTTTGATCTGGCAGTTGAGTCTGCAGAACCAAGAAAGAGGGATGACATACCGGTACTTTATAAGAATAATGGATTCAGTGAACCATTGGAGGGCACGGTTAATTCCTTTAGCCCGCCTGCTAAGGGTGAGATGGATCCTACCATGGTAATGTCTTTATTCTACTATGCCTTGTTTGGATTGATGCTATCCGATGCAGGCTATGGATTTTTAATAGCGGTCACATGTGCTTTTGGACTTATCAAATTTAGAAAAACGATTGAAAAACCAATGAAGAACACTCTTAAGATGTATATGTTCTGTGGTATTGCCACTGTTTTCTGGGGTATAATATTTTCCAGTTATTTCGGAGATATATTTGATGTGGTAGGTAAAACATTTTTTGGTGTAACAGATTTACCGGTAATACCACCTGTATGGTTCTACCCTGTAGAAAAGCCAATGCTTATGCTAACTTTTTCAATGGCAATCGGTATAGTACATCTTTTGACAGGCTTAGCTATGAAGGGATATCAGCTGGCAAAACAAAAGGACTATAAGGGTATTATATATGATGTTATATTCTGGTACGTCCTTTTGATAAGCGGAATAGTTCTTCTATTATCCATGAAGATGGTTACAGATATCTTAGGTATCACCGTTAATATATCAGATGTAGCCGTTGATGTAGCAGGCATATTATTTGGAGCATCAGCTGTTGCGATTATTCTAACTAATGGTAGGGAATCAAAACAGCCCTTCAAACGTATATTAAAAGGTTTATATGCCTTATATGGTATATCTGGATATCTCAGTGATATATTATCTTATTCCCGCTTGCTTGCCTTAGGACTTGCAACAGGAGTAATAGGATCAGTTATAAATCAGATGGCATCTATGACTGCAGGTGGATTCTTTGGACCGATCATATTTACTATTATAGTTATATTAGGACATGCTTTAAACTTAGGTATAAATGCCTTGGGAGCATATGTTCACACAAATCGTCTCCAGTACGTGGAGTTCTTTGGTAAGTTTTATGAGGGTGGAGGAAAAGTATTTAAACCCTTTGGAATTAATACAAAATATTATAAAATCAAGGAGAGTACGAAATATGGAAATGTTAAATGATTATGGTATAGTTTTGGCATTAGCAGGTGCTGTTCTGGCAGCACTGATTCCCGGAATAGCTTCCGCAAAGGCTGTTAGCATGGGTGGTATTGCTGGTGCAGGTGTTATCACAGAGGATCCTTCACAGTTTGGTAAGGTTCTAATATTACAACTTCTTCCCGGTACCCAGGGTATTTATGGTTTATTAATCGCTTTCATTACCTTATCACAGATTGGTGTATTGGGTGGAAATGGAGATATATCATTAGTAAAAGGAGCTCTTTATTTGGCAGCGTGTTTACCTATAATAATTGTTGGTTATACCTCTGCTATAAGACAAGCTAATGCTTCCGTGGCAAGTATCGGTGTTGTGGCAAAGAGACCCGATCAATTTGGTAAAGCAATGATTTTCCCAGCTATGGTTGAGACATATGCTATTTTGGCACTTCTGATTTCTATGTTAGCTGTAAACGGAGTAAGCGGATTAAATATCTAAAAAACGGCTCCCTACATTTCGCAAAATATGTATTTGTCGCTGAGGCGGCATATGGAGGTTTAAATGACTGGATTAGAAAAGATTATTAAGGCAATTGAAGCAGACGCCCAAGCGAGCGTTGATAAAATCCTTGCCGAGGCAAAAGAAGAAGCTGAGGATATATTATCATTAGCTACAAAAGAGGCTAAGCAGGATAGCGCTAAAATTGCTGAAATGCCTGCATTCGAAGTAAAAGCTATTTTGAGCAGAGCAGAGTCAAGTGCTAAGCTTTTAAAAAGGCAGATGATTTTGGATGCGAAGCAACAGGTGATTAATGATATCATCCTTAAAGCTAAAACAAAGCTCACCAGTCTTTCGGATACCGATTATTTTGATATAATCCTTCAAATCGTTAAGAAGCATGCCCATAAACAAGCAGGTATAATTATGTTTTCTCAGGCTGATTTAGATCGTTTACCAAAGAAATTTGAAAAGAGCTTGGAGACAGCAATAAAGGGAATTCAGAATGCATCCCTTACTATATCTAAGGAAAATTCTGCCAAGATTGATGGTGGTTTTATACTTGTATATGGAGACATAGAGGAAAATTGTTCTTTTGAAGCTTTATTTAATGATGCTAAGGAAGAACTACAGGATAAAGTAAATGCATTTTTATTCGAATAGAAGGACCGGAAAGAAGGTGATAGTTTGAAAAATTTTTCAAACGAGAAAAGTAAATTGAATTTTTCAAACGGGAAAAATAAGATGCATAATAACAAAGAAATGACAGATAAGCAATATATTTATGCCGTTGCACGCATTCGATCAAAGGAGCTGACATTGTTTACTAAGTCTGATATCGAACAGCTTATGAGTTGCAGGACCGAAATGGAATGTCTGCGTTATTTGGCTGATAAGGGCTGGGGTATGGATGGTAGACATACTAGCTCGGAACAGATATTGGCGTCAGAAAGAGAAAAGACTTGGGAGCTTCTTAAGGAACTGGTGGAGAACGTTTCTGTTTTTAATACATTTCTTTATGGAAATGATTATCACAACTTAAAAGCTGCTATTAAGCAGATATATAAGGGTACAGAGACTCCTAACCTATATATGTCAAATTGTACGTTGGAACCGGAAATTATTATTAAGGCTGTTTCCGAGCACGACTTTTCATTACTTCCCGAGCATATGAGGGATGTTGCCGAAGAGGCTTATCAGATACAGCTTCGTACAGGCGACAGCCAGCTTTGTGATATAGTTCTAGATAAGGCTGCTCTTGATAGTATATATTCCCATGGAAAAGCATCCGAAAATGAGCTTATATCGCAGTATGTAGAGCTGAAGGTTGCTGCGGCTGACATTAATATAGCGATTCGTAGTGTAAGAACTAAGAAGGATGAAGAGTTTCTTAAGCGTGCACTTTCCGAATGTGAAAGTCTGGATATAAATAAATTGACTAAATGTGCATTAGATGGTATGGAAGCGATCTATGATTACTTAACCACCACTGTTTACTTTGAGGGCGTACCTGCACTTAAGGAATCCTCACAGGCTTTTGAACGCTGGTGTGATAATCTGATAATAGATTTTATCAGACCACAGAAGTATAATCCATTTTCACTGTCACCTCTGGCAGCATATCTCTTAGCCAGGGAAAATGAAATCAAGACAGTTCGGATTTTACTTTCAGGCAAAAGAAATGATATTTCGGATGATATAATCCGGGAAAGATTGAGGGAAATGTATGTATAAGATTGCAGTATTAGGCGATCGTGACAGTATATATGGATTTGCCGCGATTGGCCTGGATACCTTTCCGGTTGATAACACCACGGAAGCCGCTAAGCAATTGAAAAAACTGGCTGATGGAGGATATGCCGTTATATACATTACGGAAAGCCTTCAGGCGGAGCTGGAATCGGAGATAGATAACTATGTATCATCACAGCTTCCGGCAATAATACCAATTCCCGGTGTGTCCGGTAATACCGGAAAAGGAATGAGAAATGTTAAGAAATCTGTGGAGCGTGCAGTAGGCTCCGATATTATATTCAATAACGATTAATCAAAGATGATAAATCTATTATGTAAAGCAGGTGAAAAATATGAGCAATGGCACCATTAAGAAAGTAGCCGGTCCTTTGGTTATTGCAGAAGGAATGCGCAATGCCAATATGTTTGACGTTGTTCGCGTTAGTAAGCAGCGTCTGATCGGTGAGATTATTGAAATTCATGGCGACCAGGCTTCCATCCAGGTTTATGAAGAAACTGCGGGACTTGGACCCGGTGAGCCAGTGGAATCAACCGGAACACCACTTAGCGTCGAATTAGGACCGGGACTTATCGGAGGTATATTCGACGGAATCCAGCGTCCATTGGTTGATATTATGGAAGCAACAGGAACTAATTTAAAGCGTGGTGTTGAGATACCTTCTCTAAATAGAGAGACAAAGTGGCATTTTGTACCGAGCGTTGCAGTTGGAACCGAAGTGGAAGCAGGCGATATCATAGGAACCGTTAAGGAAACCGATATTGTTATTCAGAAAATCATGGTTCCTAATAATATGAAGGGCAGGATTATTTCCATAACCGAAGGAGATTATACTGTTGTTGATACCATCGCTGTACTTGAAAAAGATGATAATACAAAAGAAAATCTTACATTAATGCAGAAATGGCCTGTTCGTCAAGGAAGACCTTATAAACAAAAGTTATCTCCTGACAAGCCTATGATTACGGGACAAAGAGTTATTGATACACTTTTTCCTATTGCCAAGGGTGGAGTTGCTGCTATTCCGGGTCCTTTTGGAAGTGGGAAAACCGTAGTTCAGCATCAGCTGGCTAAATGGGCAGAGGCTGATATCGTAGTTTACATTGGCTGCGGTGAACGTGGTAATGAGATGACGGACGTTCTTAACGAGTTCCCCGAGCTTAAGGATCCCAAGACCGGTAAGTCACTTATGGAGCGTACAGTACTCATTGCTAATACATCAGATATGCCGGTTGCAGCTCGTGAAGCATCTATATATGTAGGCATTACTATAGCGGAGTATTTTCGTGACATGGGTTATTCCGTAGCTTTGATGGCAGATTCCACATCCCGTTGGGCTGAGGCTCTTCGTGAGATGTCCGGCCGTCTTGAGGAAATGCCCGGTGAAGAAGGCTATCCCGCATATCTGGCCAGCCGTTTGGCTCAGTTTTATGAGAGAGCAGGAAGAGTTATCAGCTTGGGTAAGGATGGTAGAGAGGGAGCTCTTTCAGCTATCGGCGCAGTATCTCCTCCAGGTGGTGATATTTCCGAGCCGGTATCCCAGGCTACACTCCGTATAGTTAAGGTGTTCTGGAGCTTAGATGCTAATTTGGCTTACAGAAGACATTTCCCGGCTATCAACTGGCTGACAAGCTATTCTCTATATGATATGGGAAAATGGTTTAATGCCAATGTTAATGGCAAATGGAATGAGATGAAGGCTAGGATCATGAAGCTACTAAACGATGAAGCTGAGCTGGATGAGATAGTTAAGCTGGTCGGTATGGATGCTTTATCAGCACCTGACCGCTTAAAGCTAGAGGCGGCAAGATCCATCCGTGAAGACTATCTTCATCAGGATGCCTTCCATGAGGATGATACCTATACAAGTCTTGATAAGCAGTATCTGATGATGGAGCTTGTCTTGCAGTTTTACGATATTTCTCTGGAGAACTTAAGTAATCTATCTATCGATGACTTAGTTAAGTTACCGGTACGAGAAAGAATCGGACGTTTCAAATATATTAAGATTGATAAGATCAAACAGGAATATGATGAAGTCCTGATGCAGCTAAAAACAGAGATTCATGCACTTGCACAGAAGGAGGGAGCCTAATGCCTAAGGAATATAGAACCATAAGGGAGGTAGCAGGTCCTCTTATGCTGGTACAGGGTGTTGAAGGTGTTGCCTTTGACGAACTGGCTGAAATAGAACTGGCTAGCGGCGAAAAACGTCGTTGTAGAGTTCTGGAAATTGATGGTGGTAATGCACTTGTTCAATTGTTTGAAAGTTCAACAGGAATAAATCTGGCCTCTAGTAAGGTACGTTTCTTAGGTCGAAGCATGGAGCTTGGGGTGTCAGAGGATATGCTAAGTCGTGTATTTGACGGTTTGGGACGACCTATTGATAATGGCCCTGATATTCTACCTGAGCAGAGACTTGATATTAACGGTCTTCCCATGAATCCGGCGGCAAGAAACTATCCGCAGGAGTTTATTCAGACAGGTGTTTCCGCAATTGACGGATTAAATACACTGGTTCGTGGACAGAAGCTTCCTATCTTTTCTGCCAGCGGACTTCCCCATGCTAATTTAGCAGCTCAGATAGCCAGACAGGCTAAGGTGCGTGGCACTTCAGAGCCATTTGCAGTTGTATTTGCAGCTATGGGTATCACATTTGAGGAAGCTAACTTCTTTACTGAGTCCTTCCGTGAGACCGGTGCTATAGACAGGACGGTTATGTTTGTCAATCTGGCAAACGATCCGGCGATAGAGCGTATATCAACACCTCGTATGGCTCTTACAGCAGCTGAATATCTGGCATTTGAAAAGGATATGCATGTACTGGTAATCCTTACTGATATTACAAACTATGCTGACTCTCTTAGAGAAGTATCCGCAGCACGTAAGGAAGTACCCGGTCGTCGTGGTTATCCCGGCTATATGTATACTGACCTCGCATCTTTATACGAGAGAGCCGGACGTAAGAAGGGCAAATCAGGAAGTATTACAATGATTCCAATACTTACCATGCCCGAGGATGATAAGACTCATCCGATTCCTGACCTAACAGGTTATATCACAGAAGGCCAAATTATCCTTAGTCGTGAGTTACATCGTCAGGGAATAGAGCCTCCGGTAGATGTACTGCCTTCACTTTCTCGTTTGAAGGATAAGGGTATCGGCGAAGGAAAGACCAGAAAGGATCATGCCAATACCATGAACCAGATTTTTGCAGCTTATGCAAGAGGTAAGGAAGCAAAAGAGCTGATGGTTGTTCTTGGTGAAGCGGCCTTAACGGATATTGATAAGCTATATGCCGATTTCTCTGATGCTTTTGAGAGAGAATATGTATCTCAAGGCTATATTACAAACCGTGATATTGAGGATACCTTAAACCTGGGTTGGAAGCTTCTTAATATGCTACCAAGGGCTGAGCTTAAGAGAATAAAGGATGAGCTGCTGGATGAATACTATGGCAAGGAGCAGTAAGTATTATAGCTTACTAAGTTTTGTGCCTGTGTAATTATCGGCATAAAACTCAAGACTCATATAGAAATGGAGAGCAATATGGCAACTGCACAAGTAAATCCGACCCGTATGGAATTAACCAGACTTAAGAAGAAATTAACCACTGCAACCAGAGGTCATAAGCTACTTAAGGATAAGAGAGACGAGCTTATGAGAAGGTTTCTTGATATGGTTCGGGAGAATAAAGCCTTACGTGAAAAGGTTGAAGCCGGAATACACCGTGCCAATAAGAATTTTGTCTTGGCAAGGTCTGTTATGGTTGATGAGATACTTAACGTTTCATTAATGGCGCCTAGGCAGGAGGTTTATCTTGATACTCATACGAGGAATGTCATGAGTGTTGATATTCCGGAATTCGAGTATAAGACAAAGACTCCGGATGAGAACGATATTTATCCATATGGCTATGCATTTACGTCAAGTGACTTGGATGATGCTGTAAAAAGCCTTGCGGATATTCTTCCTGATATGCTAAAGCTTGCCGAGGTGGAGAAGTCCTGTCAGCTGATGGCTGCAGAGATAGAAAAGACCAGACGTAGAGTAAATGCCCTTGAGCATGTAATGATTCCGGATATGCAAGCAAAAATTAAATACATTGTAATGAAGCTAGATGAAAATGAGCGAAGCACACAAATTCGCCTGATGAAGGTTAAGGATATGATGCTTGAAGCCGCTCATGGCTACAGTTCGCGAATAAGCGGAGAGCTGGAATAGACAATCCAGCGCGAGCAGACGCGTAAAGGTTCTGCTAGCAGAACCTTAGAAAGAACGTAGTTCTTGAGCTGAGCTTATTCACATGCAAAACCAAATCAAAATAATCATTCTAACAACACAACAAATCGGTTATTGCAAAATAAATGGGATTATAGATATTCCATTAGATATTTTGTAATAGCCGTTTTTTATATTATAAAGAGATGTATTTAATACTCATTTATGATACAATTTGTTTATCAATAATAATCATTTATACATCAGTTGGTTATTTTTATTTTATTGAGGGAGGATTGTCATGGCAGACCATTATAACTGTGCAAAATGCAAGGATAAATTATGCATGCATAAGGTTCCGATCTTTTCATCATTAGATGCAGAGGATCTTAGAAAAATTATGGGATTAATAAATCATCATGAATATAAAAAAGGCGAGACTCTTGTTTTTGACGGAGATGAGATGGATTGTGTTGTTATTATAAATGAGGGAAGTGCAAAGGCTTATAAGAATACCGTAGACGGACGAGAACAGATATTATATGTGTTTTCCGAAGGTGATTTTTTTGGAGAACAAAATTTATTCAGTGGGCAAGCCTCTACATATTCAGTGGAAGCACTGCAAGCCGTGAAAACCTGTAATCTCTCAAGAAAGCAATTTCAGGAGCTCTTATACAGTTTCCCTGAAATAGCAGTTAAGATAATTGTTGAACTAGGTACCAGGATGACAAGACTTGAGAATGCGCTTCAAAGTATCGGAGTAAGGAATGTGGATAATAGGATTGGCGGTATATTACTGGAATTTGCAGATAAGTATGGAACCAAAAATGAAACCGGAACAGTTATTCGTTTACCTTTTAGCAGAGAAGGAATAGCAAACTATCTTGGTGTTGCCAGAGAAACCGTAAGCAGAAAGTTTAGTCAGCTTGAAAATGAAGGAATTATTCACTCGCTTAATAATAAAGAAATATTGATTCCGGACATGAATAAAATTGAATCAATAGCAGGTATCAATTAATCTATTTGAATATGAAAAAGCATAAGGGGAATACTTCAATATAGTGTACTTAATCTTAATTTACTATATTTAAGGAGGTATTTTCTATGGCAGTTGATTTTAAAAAGAGTCAGACTAAAGATAATTTGATGAGAGCTTTTGCGGGAGAAAGTCAGGCTAGAAATCGATATACCTTTGCTGCTTCACAGGCAAAGAAAGAGCATCATCATGTAATTGAAGCGATATTCAGATTTACGGCAGATCAGGAGAAAGAGCATGCCGAGATTTTCTATGAGCATCTTAAAGAGCTTGCAGGAGAGAATATACATGTAGATGGTGGTTATCCGGTGGATATTGCAGATAATGTATCAAAGCTATTACGTATGGCACAACATAATGAATATGAAGAATATGATCCTGTCTATAAGAATTTTGGAGATATAGCTAAGGAAGAGGGGTTTAATAAGGTTGCAGCATCTTTTCATATGATCGCAAAGATTGAAAAGATACATGGAGATAGGTTCGGTAAATTTGCAGAACTTTTAGAAGATAATAAGCTATATGTTTCAGATGTTGAAATAGGATGGATGTGCTTGAATTGCGGTCATATTCATTGGGGAACAGAAGCTTTAAAGGAATGCCCGGTATGCCACCATGATAGAGGGTATTTTATAAGACTTGAGCTGGCCCCCTTTCATAATCTGCATTTGACTAATGAGTAATAAATAATGAATAATATGTGCATGTTTTTTCTTGCAAAAAACACTGGTTCATACGCTGGTGTTTTTTACTTAAAATAATTTTATATATGTAGTAACTGATACCATGTTATAAAGAAAAGAATACCATTACATATTGACAACAAACCCTCATGTAGATATAATGAGGATGACACCGGTGTAAGGACCGGATATATAAGAAAGAATAGTTTGATTATCAAAGTAATTTATATTATAATTAATTGGAGGGAAAGATATGAATATGAAACCCTTAATCATAGGTAATCTTCAAGCAAAGTACCCGATTATTCAGGGGGGAATGGGCGTTGGAGTCAGCAGATGGAGACTTGCAGGAACGGTTGCAAGAGAAGGAGGTATTGGAATTATATCCACTGCCCAGATTGGATATGATGAGCCTGAATTTGCAAGACAGCAGATAGCTACAAATCTCAATGCAATAAAGAAACATATAGATATGGCAAGAGATATAGCGGATGGTGGAATCGTAGGTGTTAATATAATGGTTGCTACGAAGCAATATGAAAGCTATGTTAAAGCCGCCTGTGAGGCAGGAACCGATGTAATTATATCAGGAGCAGGACTTCCTATTATCCTGCCTGAGCTTATATCGGGTTATGATGTAAAAATTGCACCTATCGTTTCCAGTCTAAAGGCAGCTTCTGTTATATTAAAGATGTGGGACAGAAAATATAATAGGACTGCGGATTTTATAGTGATTGAGGGCCCAAAGGCAGGTGGACATTTAGGATTTACAAGGGAACAGATTGAGAGTATTAGTGATACTGATTTTGATATTATTATTAAAGATATAGTTGATTACGTTAAAGAGTACGATGAGAAATATAATAAAGACATTCCAGTTATAGTTGCAGGCGGCATATATGACCGTGAAGATATAAAGCATATAATATCTTTGGGAGCTGATGGAGTACAGATGGCTACAAGATTTGTCGTAACAGAAGAATGCGATGCAAGCAATGAATTTAAGCAGGCTTATCTCAGTGCAAAGAAAGAAGATATTGAAGTAGTTACGAGTCCAGTCGGTATGCCCGGACGAGCCATCCTTACACCTTTTATTAAGAGAACAAGGGAGGGTAGGATCCCTGTTGATAAGTGCTTTAAATGTCTGCAGCATTGTAATCCTATGGATACCCCTTATTGTATAACAAAGGCACTTGTGAATGCAGTTGACGGCAATATTGATGAGGGGCTTGTGTTTTGCGGTGAGAATGCCTACCGACTTGATAAAATGACAACTGTTAAAGATATATTCCAAGAGCTGATACACTAAAGCTTAATTAATCGGCTCTACTTAATCATGTAATAAATGGTTGCGCCTAAAGAGTAGTTTAGGTATAATTAACATACTATTTTTTTCATATGTGATTTATGTCACAGAATAATTTTTTCTTATAATTTATACTCCTATTTAAAGAAATTATAAGTAATTCATTAGGGCATACTTTGTTCAATAAGAAAGTTTGTTTATTAGGGGTAATAAGAATGGAATATAAAATTATTGATTTAAATAGAAGTGTATATGACTTATGCAATGAATATAAGGATTTGCCCGATATACTACATGATTTAGGATTTGTTGATATTGTAAAGCCAGGTATGCTACATACTGCAGGAAGATTCATGACTATAAAAAAAGGCGCTGATTTGAAGAAGATAAGCTTAGATACAGTTAAGGAAAGGCTCTTACAATACGGATACAAAACCTTAGACTAGCATATAATTATCATACTTATAATAATTGATTATAGTGAAACCTTGATGTGACATCAAGGTTTCTTATGAATAGGAGGAAATCAGATGACAAAACAAAATGTCGGATTAATCGGTCTAGCTGTTATGGGGAAAAACCTAGCGCTTAATATAGCTGACCATGGGTATTCAGTGTCTGTCTATAACCGTTCAAGAGAAAAAACCGATAATTTGGTGAATGAAGCAAAGGATAAGAAAATTGTAGGTACTTACTCATTAGAAGAGTTTGTAGATTCACTTGAAAAGCCCAGAAAGATAATTTTAATGGTGAAAGCCGGTAAAGCAGTAGATGATATGATTGAAAAGCTGCTTCCGCTATTATCACCGGGAGATTTATTGATGGACGGGGGCAACTCTAACTATTTTGATACCATGGAAAGAAGTAAGAGCCTGGAAAAAAAGAATATTCACTATCTTGGTACGGGAATTTCCGGTGGAGAAGAAGGAGCACGTAATGGACCTGCAATAATGCCCGGTGGAAATGTGGAATCATACAAGATGATGGAAAAAATTCTTACTGATATTTCAGCAAAGGTTGGGAGTGATCCTTGCTCTACCTATATCGGTAAGGACGGTGCCGGACATTTTGTTAAAATGGTTCATAACGGTATTGAGTATGCCGATATGCAGTTAATTGTAGAGGCTTATTCAATTTTGAAGCAAGTATTAGGGCTTACACCTGTGGAATTTCATGAAGTATTTACCGATTGGAATGAAGGAGAATTAAATAGTTATTTGATTGAGATTACCGCTGAGATATTTACTAAAAAAGATCCTGAAACAGGAAATTATCTTGTAGATATGATTCTTGATGTGGCTGGTCAAAAAGGTACAGGTAAATGGACAGGACAGATTTCCCTGGATCTTGGTGTACCTACACCGACTATTACCACAGCTGTTTATGAGCGATACATTTCTTCAATGAAAGAGGAAAGAGTAATTGCAAATAAGATACTTAGCGGACCTAATAGTAAATCTAAGCTTTCAAAGGAGGAAGCAGATAAGTTCATAGAAGCAGTTAGAAGGGGATTATATGCTAGCAAGATATGTGCATATGCTCAGGGTTTTAGCCTGATGCGTGCCGCTTCCATGCAGTATGATTGGGACTTGAATCTAGGAGATATAGCAAAGATATTCCGTGGTGGATGCATTATTCGAGCAGGGTTTTTAAACAGAATTATGGAAGCATATGACCAGAAAAAGGATTTAGTAAATCTTCTTTTAGCAGATTATTTTAAGGATATAGTCAGTGAATATCAAGAGGATTGGAGAACAGTCCTAAATACAGCCATTTCAAATGGAATTCCTACACCTGCATTTTCCAGTGCATTAGCATATTATGACAGCTACCGAAGTGCAGAATTACCCATGAATCTTCTTCAAGCACAAAGAGATTATTTTGGTGCTCACACCTATATGCGCACAGATAAAGAAGGAATTTTTCACACAGAGTGGTAAACCGGTGCCAGGCACGGTACCTGGTACCGGAAAATGATGAAGGGAGGGAAGCACTGATGATGGATTATAATAAAATGTTTGGTGGAGATAAGGATTTGTCTGCAATTCTTGTGATTTTTGGTGGTACTGGGGATTTAACCCATAGAAAACTGATGCCTGCTTTATATAATATGCTTTTGGATGGATTGGTACCGGAGCATTTTCGAGTGGTATCTATAGGCAGGAGAGACAAGACAGAGGAGGAATACAAAAAAGAAATACATGCTTCTGTAGCTAAGTACTCCAGAAATAAGGTAGATGAAAGTATATGGTCAAAGCTAAATGATATGATAACATATTATCGTTTTGATTTTAGAGAATATGACGGATACTCTATGCTTAAGGAGTATTTAGAGGACATAGATAAAAGAGCCGAAACTAAAGGAAACAGGATTTATTATATGGCAGTGGCTCCGGAATACTTTAAAACTATTGTTCATGGATTACACATGGCCAATATGGCAAAAACCGAAGGATCATGGAGTCGCCTTGTTATTGAAAAGCCCTTTGGTAAGGATTTGAATACAGCCAGTCAGCTAAATCATAAACTTCTTGAGGTTTTCGAGGAGAAAGATATTTATCGGATTGATCATTATCTTGGTAAGGAAATGATTCAAAATATTATGGTACTAAGATTTAGTAATTCAATCTTTGAATCCATATGGAATAATAAGTTTATTGATAATATTCAGATTTCATTAACAGAAAAACTTGGGGTTGGAACCAGAGGCGGTTATTATGAGAATTCAGGAGCGATGCGGGATATGATACAAAATCATATTATGCAAATTCTCTCCCTTGTAGCCATGGAACCGCCGGTTAATCTTAAGACTGACTCGATTCGTACAGAGAAGCTTAAGGTTATTGAAGCCATAGAAGATATTTCTCCGGAATTCTTAAGAGAAAATGTAGTATTTGGACAATATGGAAAGGGAGTTATTGATGGAAATCCTGTTGTAGGATATAGAGAAGAGATAAATGTTCCGGAGGATTCCGGTACGGAGACATTTGTTGCATTAAAGCTTTATATCAATAATTTTCGATGGGCTGGGACGCCCTTTTATATCAGGACCGGCAAGAGACTTGGAACCTACGGTGCTGAAATAGTAATTCAGTTTAAGGATTTGCCAAATATCCTGTATTTTAAGGACAGTAATATACAGGAACCCAATCTCTTGGTAATTAGGATTCAGCCTAATGTTGGTGTATTTTTTCAATTCAATACAAAGGATTTTAATAGTCATCATGGTATTGTCCCTACTAAGATGGATACCAGCCATGTAAATCCCACTCAAGGAAACACTCCGGAAGCATATGAAAGACTGATATACGATATTTTGAGGGGAGACTCAACCTTGTTCTCAAGATGGGATGAAGTAGAAGCAGCTTGGACTATAGCGGACAAAATAATCCGTTACCGAGAGCAAAGCAATGTCAAGTTTCCGAATTATGATGCGGGATCCATGGGACCTATTAAAGCATTCGAGCTCTTAGCAAAAGAAGGCAGAAAGTGGTGGAATATATGAATATAGATTTAAAAAATTTCAAAATATATGATATATCAATGCCTATTTCTTATTCCATGCCTGTATATAAGGGAAGAGAAATTAAAAGGCCGATTATCAGCATTGATAGCGATTTTAAGACTGGTTCTGCTTATGAAACCAGACTAGAGATGAATCTTCATACAGGAACTCATCTTGATACACCAAAGCATATGATATCCTCAGGCTATACTCTAGAGGAATTAGAGTTAGAGAAGGTTGTTACAGGCTGTAAGGTATTTGATCTTACTGATGTAAAGGATAAAATAACTGATAAAGACCTTATGAGATTAGATATCAAGGAAGATGATTTTATCCTGTTAAAAACCAGAAATTCATATGAAGATATTTTGGAGACAGATTTTATATATGTCGACAGGGATGGAGCACACTATCTTACAAAGCTTAAGATTAAGGGTGTAGGAATTGATTCTCTTGGTATAGAGAGAGGTCAAGCTGATCATGAAACTCACATAAGTCTGTTTAATGCTGATATCATGATACTCGAGGGATTAATGTTAAAGGATATAGAAGAAGGAGAGTATTTGCTAAGTGCAGCTCCTATATTTATCCCAGGAGCAGAAGCTGCTCCTGTAAGGGCATACTTGATGAAGTAACCAGTGGTACCAGGTACCGTTTAACAAGGAGGTAATACATGAGCGAATATATTAATAACAGAGAATATAGGCAAAAGATTTTAAAGGAGCTTATTATGGAGCTTCACGATGGAAAGACGGTTGATGATGTCAAGGAGAGATTTGCCAAATTAATAGAGGGTGTATCGGCAACTGAAATTTCTATGATGGAAAATCAATTAATTAAAGAAGGAATGCCGGTATCTGAGGTTCAGAGACTTTGTGATGTACATGCGGCGGTATTTAAGGGCTCAATCGAAGAAATTCATATGCCTGAAAATCCTGCTGATAGACCGGGTCATCCAATCCATACATTTAAGATGGAGAACAGAGCACTTGAGCGTTTGATGGACAAAAATATAAGACCTATGCTTAAAGAGCTTGAGGAAAATGACAGTCAGGAACTGCGTGATAAGATATTAGCGGAATATACTAAGCTCTATGAAATAGATAAGCACTATTTGAGGAAAGAAAATCTTCTCTTTCCTTACCTCGAACAGTATGGAATTACAGCACCTCCAAAGGTAATGTGGGGAGTGGATGATGAAATAAGAGCAGACCTTAAGGATGTATTAGCAAACCTTAAGGATGCAAGTTATGATGCCAAGAAGCTTTCTACAAAGGCAGATGCTGCAATAGACAGAGTTCATGAAATGATTTTTAAAGAAGAAAATATACTCTTTCCAATGGCTCAGGAAACCTTAACTGAAGATGAATGGTTAAAGATAGCCGAGGAAAGCAGTGAGCTAGGGTTTTGTATATATGAGCCGAAGAGAGAATGGAAGCCCGCGCGTGTCAATGTAGAAGAGAAGACAAAGCAGGAAAGTAAAACCTCTGGAAGTGAAGTATCGGATGAAATACAGGATAAAATAGAGCCAATTAGTGCAGAACCAATTAATGGAAAATCAACAGGTTCTGCTTATATCAATTTTGAGACCGGTATACTTACACAAAAAGAAATCGAGGCAATGCTTAATACAATGCCTGTAGATATTACCTTTGTAGATAAGGATGGAATTGTTAAGTACTTCTCGCAGGGTACAGAGCGTATATTCCCAAGAACAAAGGCTGTTATAGGACGAAGCGTTTCAAATTGCCATCCTCCTGCCAGTGTCCATGTTGTTGAGAAAATAGTAGAGGATTTAATGTCAGGCAAGAAGGATCATGAGGATTTCTGGATTAAGATGGGTGATAAATACACCTTAATACGTTATTTTGCTGTAAGAGATATGGATGGTAATTATTTGGGAACAATGGAATTCACACAAAATATTGCCCCGATAAAAGCTATTGAAGGTGAAAAGAGATTAATGTCAGAGTAATTCTTACTCAATAATTCATCATAAATCATAGCTAAAGTCAGCTCTGTGAACTAAGTTTGAGTTCTTTCTTATATTGACAATAATTGAAATTAGCTCTATGATTATCTTATTAAATTATTTTAAGTTCAATTTTGTGCTTGTATAGGATGACATTAGATTATATATATATTATTGTATAAGGAGAGAAGTTGATGAGTGGCATTAAGATAGTTGCTGATAGTACCTGTGATTTATCGAATGATTTACTGGAGGCCTATGATATAGGTGTTATTCCATTAATGATTTCAATGGGAGAGACAACAAAGAAGGATGGTACAGAGGTCATTCCCGATGAGATTTATAAATGGTCCGATAAAACAGGTCAAACACCGAAGACAGCCGCTCCAACCTTAGGAGATGCAATAGAATTTCTTGAGCCATTTATGAAAAGAAATCTAGATATTATATTTTTTGGAATTTCCGAATCCATGTCAGCAACCTGTAACATAATAAGATTAGTTGGTCAGAATATGGACTACAAAAGGCTGTTTATCGTGGATTCTAAAAATCTTTCAACCGGAATAGGCCTTCAGGTACTTCGGGCTGCAACTTTGGCTAAGAATGGTGCCAGTGCAGAGGAGATAATTAAAGACAATAAAGAAATCAATTCGAATGTAAGAGCGAGTTTTGTTGTGGACACATTAACATTTCTGCACCGTGGCGGAAGGTGCTCCGGTGTAGCTGCCTTACTTGCTAACACCTTAAAACTTAAACCTGAGATTGTGGTTAAGGATGGTAAAATGGTTGTTGGAAAGAAATACAGAGGCAATACAAAATCGGTTCTTCTAAAATATGTTCAGGATCGAAAGGATCAGCTCTTATCTGCAGATCCGGACAGGATATTCATTACCCATTCAGGCTGTGACTATGAAGTGATTGAGGATATCAAGCAGTATCTTGAAGACTTGAATGTATTTAAAGAAATCATTGTTACCAGAGCCGGAGGTGTAATCTCAAGTCATTGCGGTCCAAATACCTTAGGTGTCTTATACATAAGTAAGTAAATAAATAATTATATATCATGGTGCTGTTTCATTATAAATAGGATCTCTTCCTATTATTATGAAGCAGCACCATTTTTATATAATAAAAAGTTAGTCCCATTATATATAGTATATTTTGACTCTGCTTTAATTTCTCAAATTTTGTAATAGATATTTATGATTAAGGAAACAATGAATCTATAAAATACTTAGGAGGTAAAACCTCCGTTCTATGTTACTAAAAATTTTAT
>SHOH01000023.1:0-3987 GCA_004294845.1 Anaerolineaceae bacterium | reverse complement strand
AAAAATTTTATATTTATAAAGGAGGTTTGTAATGAAAATTAATGGTAAATATAATTCAAAAGACGAGGATAATAAACGGTTAGGAAAAATTCGACCTACTAACAAGGAGCAAACAGCATCTTGGCAGAATTTTGAAGGGTTTTATAAGGTTGATCAGGTTGGAAAGCCTTCCGAAGAGGATGTCATAGATGCCAAGGAATGGGTAGATAATGGCAGTAAATTATAGAAGGAGCGAGAAAAATGGCAAAGATTAAGATGACATTGGATGGAAACACAGCTGCTGCATATGCAGCCTATGCCTTTACGGAGGTTGCATCCATTTATCCGATTACTCCTTCATCGGGTATGGCAGAATCAATGGATGAATGGGCCGCGGAAGGAAGAAAGAATATATTTGGACAAGGGGTAAATGTGGTTGAAATGCAATCGGAGGCCGGTGCAAGTGGCGCATTTCACGGCTCTTTACAGGCTGGAGCGTTATCATCTACATTTACAGCATCACAGGGACTACTTTTGATGATACCTAATCTATACAAAACCGCTGGTGAACTGCTACCAGGTGTTTTACATGTAAGCGCAAGGGCTATAGCTACTCATGCACTAAGTATTTTTGGTGATCATCAGGATGTGATGGCAGTCAGGCAGACCGGATGCGCACTTCTTGCTTCGGGATCTGTACAGGAGGTAGCTGATTTGGCTCCTATAGCACACCTTGCCGCAATAAAGGGAAGACTTCCCTTTGTTCATTTCTTTGATGGCTTTCGAACCTCTCATGAGATACAGAAGGTAGAGCTTCTAGAATATAAGGATTTCGGTGAGCTCATCGATATGAATGCAGTAAAAGAATTTAGAGATCGTGCTCTTTCACCTAATAAACCCTTCTTTAGGGGAACTGCGCAGAATTCAGACATATATTTTCAGGGACGAGAGGCTTCCAATCAATTTTACTTTGACTTGATACCGATTGTAGAAGAGTATATGAATAAGATGGCAGAGAGGACCGGAAGGCAGTATCACTTGTTCGATTACTATGGAGATCCTGATGCGGAAAATATCATAATCGCTATGGGCTCTGTAACTGAAACAATCAAGCAGACTATTGATTATTTTAAAGGTGAGAAATACGGGCTTCTTATTGTTCGATTATACAGGCCTTTCTCGGTAGCACATTTTCTAGACATGATTCCTGCCTCTGTGAAAAAGATTGCTGTTCTTGATCGCACCAAGGAGCCTGGGGCAGTGGGTGAACCGCTATTTGTGGATGTATGTTCAGCCTATAAGGATGAAGCTAATCCGCCTATTATCGTCGGTGGTAGATACGGTCTAGCATCCAAGGATACAACTCCTAATCAAATAGCAGCTGTATATGAGAATTTAAAGCAGGAGCAGCCAAAGAATTCATTTGCAATTGGAATAATTGATGATGTTACCAAGACTTCCCTAGTTAGTACCGATAGAATCGATGCAGAACCGGAGGATATGAAGGCTTGTCAGATATGGGGTCTTGGCTCTGATGGTACAGTTGGCGCTAACCAACAAGCGATTAGAATAATTGGCGACCATTCAGATATGAATGTTCAGGCTTACTTTGATTATGACTCTAAGAAATCAGGAGGTATTACTGTATCCCATCTGCGTTTTGGGACGAAACCGATTCGCTCAACCTATTTGGTTAATAATGCGGATTATGTCGCCTGTCATAATCCTTCTTATGTAAATAAGTATGATTTGATTGAAAGCTTAAAGCAGGGAGGTACATTCGTTCTTAATACACAGTGGAACGAAAAGGAGCTTAATGAGCATATCCCTGCAAAAATGAAAAAAAAGCTGGCGCAGAAGGAAGCCCACTTCTATACTGTAAATGCAATTAAAATCGCTGATAAGATTGGGCTTGGTAATAGAATAAATATGGTTATGCAAGGGGCATTCTTTAAGCTGACAAATTTATTACCTGAGGATATATATGTTAAAGAGTTAAAGAATGTTATCAGCAAGATGTACGGTAAAAAAGGTGAAAAGATTGTTAAAATGAACCATGAAGCCGTAGATCAAGGAATTAAAGCAATACATGAGATTAAGATACCAAAAAGTTGGCTGGATGATAGTGGTGATGAAAAAGAGGACAATGTAAAGGAAGATGAATTTATAAGAAAAATAATGCGTCCTATGTCTAAACTTAAGGGAGGAGAACTTCCTGTAAGTGCATTTACAGATATTGAGGATGGGACATTTCCTTCAGGAACCACAGCCTATGAGAAACGTGGTATTGCGGTTAATGTGCCGGAGTGGATAGATGAACGGTGTATTCAATGTAACCAATGCTCCTATGTGTGTCCTCATGCAGTAATCAGACCATTTTTGCTTGATGATGATGAGCTTAACGCGGCTCCTGAAACCTTTGTTACATTGAAAGCTAAAGGGAAAGCTTTTGATGGACTTCATTATAAAATTCAGATTAGTCCTATGGATTGCACGGGCTGCGGTAATTGTGCAGATGTATGTCCGGCTAAGGGCAAGGCTTTGATTATGAAGCCCATAGAAACTCAGCTTTCTACCGAGGTTCAAAACTGGAGATTTGCAGTAGAAAAGATACAATTTAAAAAGAATATAGCCTATGGTCAGTCATTTAAAGACAGTCAGTTTAAAAAGCCTTTAATGGAGTTTTCTGGTGCATGTGCCGGATGTGGAGAGACTCCATATATCAAGCTGGTAACCCAGCTCTTCGGTGAGAGGATGATGATTGCCAATGCTACCGGATGTTCGTCTATATGGGCATCTTCGGCACCAAGTACGGCTTATACAGTAAACGCGGAAGGTAAGGGTCCGTCTTGGGCAAATTCACTGTTTGAGGATAATGCAGAATATGGCTTTGGTATGTATCTGGGCGTAAAGCAAATCCGAAAAACTCTGGAAGAGACCATGAGAAAGCTAAATGGAATGAATGTAGAAGAGAGGGTAAAAGAAGCTCTTCATGACTGGATACATTATAAAGAGGATGGAGATGTATCAGAAGAAGCAGGTAGGAAGGTGCTTGAAGCGCTTGAAAACTTTACTTCTACCGATGTAGAAATTCTAGAGTTAGTAAATAATATTAAACTGAATAAGGATTATCTGACAAAAAGATCTATTTGGCTTGTAGGTGGTGACGGATGGGCTTATGATATAGGCTATGGTGGACTTGATCATGTACTTGCCTCCGGCGAGGATGTGAATGTACTTGTGTTTGACACAGAAGTATATTCCAATACCGGTGGTCAGGCATCAAAAGCTACACCAACAGCTGCAATTGCTAAATTTGCCGCATCAGGTAAGAAGCAGGGAAAGAAAGATCTAGGCAGGATGATGATGACCTATGGAAATGTCTATGTAGCCCAGGTGGGTATTCATGCTGATAATACACAGCTTATAAAGGCGCTTAGAGAAGCTGAAAGCTATAAAGGTCCATCACTTATAATATGCTATTCGCCTTGCATAAACCACGGTATTAAGGAAGGAATGGGCCGTAGCATGGAAAATATAAAGAAGGCTGTTTTGGCAGGCTATTGGCATCTTTACAGATATAATCCGATGTTAAAGAAAGAAGGTAAGAACCCATTTGTACTAGATTCTAGAGAGCCTAGCGAAAGCTTTCGAGATTTTATAATGGGTCAGGTGCGCTACAGTTCTTTATCCAAAGCCTTTCCTGATAAGGCAGAAGAATTATTCGAGCAAGCTGAGAGGCAAGCCAAGGAGCGTTATGCAATCTATAGACAGATGGCTTCAGAAAATCCTATAGAAATTGATTAATTATATTTTGTTGCTTTAATCTAGGGCAAGAGTCACTAAATAATTGGACTTTATTACAGCCGATCATTGGTGGATCTTGTCCTTTTCTATGTCAAGATTGCTCTTATCAAAGTATAAGCTAATTAATATCATTTATGGAATGGTTTTCTAATATTTACAACTAATGTGTCCGTATTTGGCGTTATATGGTATCAATTCAAT
>SHOH01000309.1 GCA_004294845.1 Anaerolineaceae bacterium | reverse complement strand
ACGTGTTGCCTATGAGGTATCGGTAAGTAAGCTGGAATATTTAGATGAATATTAATATATAGTGCTGTTTCAATATAATTTGTAGGGAGGTAACTTATATATCCCACACACTCGTAATAGTACATCTTCTTGATTTGTAAGTCCAAATCGGACGCACACGTCCGCTTCTGACTTTACAAATCAAGCATCTGTTCTTTTAAGAGTGCATTTTGGATATATAAGTCACCTCCCTACCTATATTGAAACAGCCTCATGTTTTTAACGTCTATGCAACTTTGAGGATTAAATAATTTTCGCACTAAAAAGGGCTTATTTCTTAGTATTTATGCATAGTTCATGGTAAAATATAAATAAACTTTTACGCAAAGGATGAATTTTACCATGGGCAATACTTTAACAAGAGAAAAAAAGCGAAGGTTACAGGAAAAAGATAAAGGGATTATTGATTTTTTTAAAATACAAAATCATATGTTTCCCGATTTGATTAAGAGATTGGGAACTGTTTTGGATCCACGACATCAAAGCTATACTATATATGATACAGACACCCTGCTTTACCTTGTTATTCTAAAGAACATTTTTTCACTTCATACCATGAGGGAGATGAATGACTGGTTTTATGATGGCAACTGTCATATAAACTTAGAAAAGTTTACAGGAAAGAAGCTTCCTGATATACCTCATTACGATACCATTAATGACTTTCTGGAGGTTCTTTCACCAGATGAGCTTGATGAAATAAGAGTAGAAATGATTAAACAACTTATTCGCTCTAAAAACTTTTATCCGGCCAGGCTGCCCGGAGGACAATGGATACTGATTATGGACGGAACAGGACTCCACCACTTTGAGGAAAGGCACTGTGAGAACTGCCTAGTAAGAGAGATAATCGACAAAGAAGGAAAGAAAAAGAAGGTATACAGCCATCATGTGTTAGAAGCCAAGCTGGTACTTGCGGACAACATTATTATAAGCCTTGGTACTGAGTTTATTGAGAATGAAAAAGAAGATATAAGTAAACAGGACTGTGAGATTAATGCCGCCAAGCGCCTTATGGAAAGAAT
>SHOH01000154.1 GCA_004294845.1 Anaerolineaceae bacterium | reverse complement strand
ACAATATGTCCTTCCTTGCTTTATCTAATACATTAATAACTTTATCGCACCAGCGGTCAAATTCGTCATCCAATATCTGGCAATCCTCATGGGAAAGCATATAATCCAAGGTTTCTCTCATGCCTTCCTCAAACCTGATAGTAGCTTGGAATCCGGGGACTGCCCTTTTTAATTTGCTGTTGTCAAATATAACTGTATTTGCCTTATCGCCGATCAAACCGCCATTCAGATCATAATCTGCGGGAGCTACTTTTGCAAGAAAATCAGAAGCGACATAATAAGGTTGAAATGGCACATCAAGATAATCGGCTATAATTTTGTATACCTGATTCCAAGTAAGGGATTCATCAGAAGTAATATGAAAGGCTTCTCCGATTGCCTGTGGGTTGCCCATCAATCCTATGAAGCCTTTGGCAAAATCATCGCTGTGAGTCATAGTCCACAGGGAGGTGCCGTCACCATGAATAATAATCGGCTTCCCTTCAAGCATTCGTTTAATGACTTGCCAGGATCCATGTTTGCCATGGATGCCAAGGGGAACTGAACGTTCACAATAGGTATGACTTGGACGGATAATGGTTACAGGAAAGCCATGCTCACGATACATCCTCATAAGGAAATCTTCGCAAGCAATCTTATTGCGGGAATATTCCCAGTAGGGATTAGCAAGGCTAGTACCTTCGGTAATAAAAGGGTTTTTTACAGGTTTATGGTAGGCTGAGGCAGAACTAATGTACATAAATTGCTTGGTTTTATTCTGAAACAGCCTGAAATCTCGCTCCAGCTGCTCGGGAACAAAACCAATGAAATCGCAGACAACATCGAAAGTCATACCCTCAATCTTTTTTGAAACATCTGCCTCATTTCCAATATCAGCCTGAACAAAATTGATACTTGAGGGAAGCTCGTCATTTCGCGTTCCTCGGTTTAAAAGGTATAGGTCACAGCCATTCTCGGCTAGCCGACGGGAAATGGAAGTACTAATGGTTCCCGTACCACCAATAAATAATACACGCATTATTTCACCTCCGTATTTTATTCTCTAATTATAACATAATGACATTGTAATGTCTTAATGAATATATTCATTTATGCAAATACGTTATCCTTAAATTATATATGATTGATAGCCCCTTATAGATAGATTATTTATGTTAAAGTCACTAGTAAAGATATGTTGTATTTCTTTCTAGTTTCTGTTTGCTAGAGTATTTAAAAAATTGATGTAATAAAATTTATATACATTAATATAGCATACAAGTGGAAAACTATGATTGCTTCCAGTTTAAATGTATCACAAACGACACGATTATCTGAGAATGAAATAGCCGTATTGTATATGAAAGTATTGATTGTAGGATACGTTATCGGTTTATGGCTGATAGTAAATTGGTAGATATTATTGATAAAGGAGTGAAAAGCAATGAACAAAGCTGATGGAATGAATTATGCACCAAAAGGAAAGCCTAGCCCTGTTGTTAAGAATGGAGAATTTTGCATTGCAGCAATAGCCTTGGATCACGGGCATATCTATGGAATGTGTAATGGACTTACCGAAGCGGGAGCGAAATTAAAATGGGTATACGATCCTGATAGCGATAAGATTGATAAATTTTTGAAGGCATTTCCAAATATCATGATTGCTTCAAGTGAAGAGGAAATATTAAATGATCCAGAAGTAAAGCTAGTGTGCTCTGCTGCCGTTACAAGTAAGCGTTGTGAATTGGGACTTCGCGTTATGGAGGCAGGTAAGGACTATTTTACAGATAAGGCACCGCTTACAACTCTTGAACAGCTTCAAGCTGCTAAGGATATGGTTAATAAAACAGGGAAAAAGTACATGGTATATTATAGTGAGCGTATCCATGTGGAAGCTGCTGTATTTGCAGGACAGCTAATTGATGAAGGAGCAATAGGTAGGGTTATTCAGGTAATCGGAATGGGCCCTCATAGACTTAATGCAGCTAACCGTCCTGATTGGTTCTTTATTAAGGAGTTCTATGGAGGTATCTTATGTGATATTGGGAGCCATCAGATTGAACAGTTCTTATACTATACCGGTGCTAAGGATGCAACTGTAGTTAAAAGCCAGATAGCTAATTATAATAATCCCCAGCATCCAGAGCTGGAAGACTTTGGGGATGCGCTATTGGTAGGAGATAACGGGGCTACCCAGTACTTTAGGGTGGATTGGTTTACACCGGACGGACTCGGTACCTGGGGCGACGGCCGTACCTTCATACTGGGAACTGAGGGTTATATCGAGCTTCGTAAATATATTAATGTAGGTATGCATGACGGTAGCTCCAACCATGTATTTCTTGCTAACGGACAGGTTGAAAAGCATTTTGAGGTTAGCGGCAAGGTTGGATTCCCTTACTTTGGACAGCTAATACTTGATTGTATCAACCGTACCGAAAATGCCATGACACAAGATCATGCATTTAAAGCCGCTGAGCTTAGTGTTAAGGCTCAATTACAGGCCACAAATATATTAGGTTAGAAAGGATGTAGTGTATGTTAAATGTAGCGATTGTAGGAACAGGTAATATTGCCCCATCCCATATAAATGGTTTGCTAGAATTTACTGATAGATGCAAAATTGTTGCACTCTGTGATATATATCCTGAGAAAGCAGAGGCTATGAAGGATAAATATAAACTTGATTGTGATATATTTGATGACTATCAAAAGATGCTTGCTTCAGGCTTAAAGATTGATATTGTCCATGTATGTACTCCTCCCTATACCCATGCAGAGATAGCAATAAATTCTATGAACGTTGGAAAGCACGTTCTAGTGGAAAAGCCCATGGCAACCTGTCTTTCTGAATGTGATGCTATGATAGAAGCTGAGAAGAAGAACAATGTTCTAATGTCTTGTATAGCACAGAACCGCTTTAGAAATTCCATATATAAGTTAAAGAAAACGGCAGATAGCGGTCTTGCCGGAAAGGTTCGCTGTGCACATGTGAATTCCTATTGGTGGCGTGGACATAGCTATTACGACTTATGGTGGCGTGGTTTATGGGAGAAGGAGGGCGGTGGTCCAACTCTAAATCATGCAGTACATCATATTGATATGGTTAATTGGATACAAGGAGACCTGCCTGAAGAGGTAACGGCAATGCTTACTAATGTTATGCATGACAATTCCGAAGTAGAGGATCTATCCATAGCTGTTCTTCGCTATAAGGACGCCAGTCTGGCACAGGTTACTAGCTCTGTAGTACATCATGGAGAAGAGCAGGGTATCGAGCTGCAATGTGCAGATGCCAAGATATCAGCTCCATGGGATGTGAAGGCTGAATTATCAAAGCCTAATGGTTTCCCCATAGAAGGTGGTAACAAAGAGCTGATTAATAAACTGGAGGATTTCTATAAGGCTATTCCGGACCTCTTACATGAAGGGCATAGCGGTCAGATAGAGGATCTACTTAATGCACTTGAAAATGGTACAAGACCTCTTATTACCGGTATAGATGGTAGAAAGACAATCGAGCTAATTACAGCTATATACAAAGCGGGCTGTAAGAAGGAAGTTGTCAAGCTTCCATTAACTAAAGATGATGATTTCTATACATTTGACGGACTCATTAAGAATGCAGTAAAATTTTATGAGAAAGGTACCACTATAGAAAATCTCCCAACAGACGAGATCACGGTTGGAAATTATAAATAAGATGACATATGAATTCGGTAGTGTAAAGCTGCCGGGTAGTATTTACTATGAAGAAGGAGCCACACCATGAATATAGTACGAATTGGTATAATCGGAATAGGAAATATGGGCAGTGCACATGCACAAAGTATATTTCAAGGTAAGGTTAATGATCTCGTGCTTACTGCAGTATGTGATATAGACGAAAGTAGATTAGAGTGGGCTAAACAAACATTTGGTGAAGAAGTTGCCCTATATTCTGATTATCATTTATTAATAAATAGCGGTCTTGTAGATGCTATACTGATAGCTACGCCCCATACTATTCATCCTATTATCACTATTGAAGGCTTTAATGCTAATCTACATGTATTAACTGAAAAGCCCGCAGGCGTAGATGCTTTGCATGTAAGAAAGATGAATGAGGCGGCAGAGGCATCGGACAAGATATTTGCAATTATGTATAACCAGAGGACAAATCCTCTATTTACCCGACTTAAAAAGATGGTAGGGGAAGGTGAGCTAGGGGAAATGAAACGCTTTATCTGGATTATTAGTAACTGGTATAGGACTCAAACATACTATGATTCTGCAAGCTGGAGAGCTTCCTGGAAGGGAGAAGGAGGGGGAGTTCTGTTAAATCAATGCCCTCATAATCTGGATATCTGGCAGTGGATTACAGGTATGCCTGTAAGGATACGTTCTTTTTGCAAATACGGTCATTATCATAGAATAACCGTAGAGGATGATGTAACCATACTTGCCGAGTATGCCAATAATGCAACGGCTGTATTTATTACATCTACAGGTGAATATCCAGGTACAAATAGACTGGAATATTCAGGGACTAAGGGAAAGGCAGTTATAGAAGAAGGAAAATTAAAGCTATATAAGCTAGATACTGATGAAAGAGAGATATGTTTCAGTTCGAATGAAGGCTTACCAAGTATAGATGTTAATTATGAAGAATTTACTCAAGATGAGCCTGAAACAGGACATATTGGAATACTTCAAAACTTTACAAATGCTATATTACATGGTGAGGCATTATTATCACCCGGTGTAGAGGGCATACATGGGCTAACAATCAGTAATGCAGCGTATATGTCTGATTGGTTGGATCGTTGGATTGACTTGCCGATGGATGAGCAATTATTCAATCAGATGCTAAAGGAAAAGCAATCAAAGGAAGAAGAAAGAGTCATAAAAAATACAAGATCTTCAGAAAAACTTGAAGGTGAATATAGTGAGCGCTGGCAGGTAAGATGGTAGAATGTAATAAATAAAAAGATAGTTACCTAATCATAGTAGGAAGGATAACTATCTTTTCTATTATTTTCTATTTATCATTCTATAAATATTGTTCACCATAATTATAATGCTCCACTATATAATCAACATCCTTATCTCCCCGTCCACTTAAGTTAACTAGTATGGAGCCCTGCTTCATCTCTTTTGCTTTCTTCATTGCATAAGCAACCGCATGGGAGCTTTCAAGAGCAGGAATAATACCTTCGAGTTTTGAAAGCCTAAAGAATGCTTCAACGGCTTCTTCATCCGATGCTGTTTGATACTGAACTCGACCTGAGTCGCGTAAGAAGGCGTGCTCTGGTCCAACAGATGGGTAGTCAAGTCCACTAGCAATCGAATATACAGGAGCAGGCTCTCCTTTTTCATCCTTCAACATAATACTTTCAAAACCATGCATAACACCTTTGTCACCATAAGTCATAGAAGCAGCGTGGTCTCCGAGATTGGAGCTTTTACCAAGGGGCTCTACACCGATAATGTCTACAGGCTCATCTAAGAAAGGAATAAACATCCCCACTGAATTACTACCGCCTCCGACACAAGCACAGACAACATCAGGAAG
>SHOH01000153.1 GCA_004294845.1 Anaerolineaceae bacterium | reverse complement strand
TGAAGGTGATGGATGAATATCAGCAGATAAAGCTGAATGTGGACAATATCGACAATGTGGAAGAGGTTCAAGATAAGATTAAAGAGCTGGGTTTTCAGTCAGAAAGCTTGCTACAATATCTAAAGCCTACAATCGAGGCCTCTAAGACCTTACAGCTTATATTCTTTTTCCTTGGTGCAGTATCCATGTTCGTATCTGCAATCAGTATTGCCAATACCATGGTTATGTCCATATATGAAAGGACCAAGGAAATTGGCATTATGAAGGTATTGGGATGTGTTATAAAGGATATCCGTCTATTGTTCCTCTTTGAAGCGGGGATGATTGGATTTATCGGAGGTACAGTAGGTGTCGGGTTTTCTTATGCGGCATCCTACCTTATAAATAAATATGGTCAGCCACTCTTTGGTGCTTTGGTCTCGGGTGGAAGACCAATGGGCGGTGAAGTGGCGGAGGCCACCTATTCCATTATACCCTTCTATCTACCGCTCTTGGGGCTGGGTATATCAATTATAGTAGGCCTACTATCAGGATATTTTCCTGCAAGGCGTGCTACAAAGATTAGTGCTATTGAAGCCATGAGAACAGAGAATTAAATTGATATAATGAGGTTGTTTCAAGATGATATATGAGGGTACTTACTACCAACACACTTTGTGTGTAAGTAGCCTCATTTTCTTGAAACAACCTTTTACTTCATTATTATAAATGTTAATTATAATATACATAAATTGATTTTTGATTTAGATATGGTATAATGAGAAAAAATGTATAAAGAGGTGAAGGTTATGGTATGCAATTCCTGTGGTAGAAGCAATCAAAATGAAAGCGCTAACTTCTGTGAATACTGCGGAGCTTCCTTTCGTGAGGGTAATCTACATGAAAGCGAAACCACTTATAATTATTCTTATCAAAGCGGAATAGGAAATGCATCCGCCCAGATTCATCCGCCTATGCAGGCACAGGCTATTGATATAAGCAAAAATGAAAAACCGGTTTCTTTCTTAAACTGGCTTGGAACTTATGCAATTATGTTTATTCCCTTTGTGGGAGGCATAGTATTATTTGTGATGCTGATTGTGTGGTCTTTTGGTGGTAACGTCGCTGAAAGTAAGAAGAATTGGGCACGGGCAACTTTAGTATTTATGATAGTAATGTTTATAATTGTTATGATATTTGTTCTTATGTTTATAATGATGTTAAAAGATCCTGTGTTCCAGGATATATTTAATCAAGAGATGAATCAATATAATGATATATTTAAAGATTTCAGCTACTAAACAGAGAGGAAGATTGACATGAGTAAAATCAGGACTAGATTCGCACCGAGTCCTACAGGTAAAATGCATGTAGGTAATTTAAGAACTGCATTATATGAGTATTTAATCGCTAAACATGAGGATGGAACCTTTATTTTGCGAATTGAGGATACCGACCAAGAGCGTTACGTTGATGGAGCTATTGATATTATTTATCGTACTTTAGAGGGGACAGGCCTTATACATGATGAGGGTCCTGATAAAGATGGAGGATATGGTCCTTATGTTCAGAGTGAGCGTATGGCATCGGGTATATATCTGGAATATGCCAAGAAGCTGGTAGAAAAAGGTTCTGCTTATTACTGCTTTTGTACAAAGGATCGTCTGGCATCCTTGAAAAAGGCTGTAGGAAATGTAGATGACGATGAAGAGGATGAGGTTAAGGAAATCATTAAGTATGATAAGCATTGCTTGTATTTGTCCAAGGAGGATATTGAAAAAAACCTTGCAGACAAGATCCCTTATGTAATTCGCCAGAACATACCTCTAGAAGGTACAACCAGCTTTCATGATACTATCTTTGGAACTATCACCGTGGATAATGAAGAGCTTGATGATATGATACTAATTAAATCTGACGGATTTCCAACCTATAATTTTGCTAACGTAGTTGATGATCATCTTATGAAAATCACCCATGTGGTAAGAGGAAATGAGTATTTGTCTTCTACACCGAAGTATACCAGACTTTATCAGGATTTCGGCTGGGAAGAGCCTATATATGTGCATCTACCTCTGATTACCAATGAAGACCACAAAAAGCTCAGCAAACGAAGCGGACATTCATCCTATGAGGATTTATTAGAGCAGGGTTTTTTATCGGAGGCTATCGTGAATTTTATAGCACTTCTGGGATGGAGTTCACCGAATAACACCGAGATTATGTCCCTTTCGGAGCTTATAAGAGATTTTGATTATCGAGGTATCAATAAATCACCGGCCGTATTTGATATGGTTAAGCTTCGATGGATGAATGGCGAATATCTAAAGATGATGGATGAGGATGATTTCTATAAGATAGCTCTTCCCTATATCAAGGAGGCAATCCATAAAGATTTGGATTATAGAAGGATAGCTAGTCTGGTTAAGACTAGGATAGAAACCCTATGCGATATAGGCTCCATGGTAGATTTCTTTAATGAACTTCCCGAATATGATGTAGAGATGTTTACTCATAAGAAGATGAAGACTAATTCAGAAAACTCACTTAATGCTTTGACCGAGCTTTTACCAAGGTTTGAAGCTCTAGAGGAATATAATGAGGCTTCTATTGAAAGCGTAATTATGTCATATATCAGCGAGAAACAGATAAAAAATGGCCAAGGCTTATGGCCTGTTAGAACGGCTGTATCAGGTAAGCAGTCAACGCCAGGAGGCGCCTACGAGATTATGAGCATCCTCGGCAAAGATGAAAGCCTCGCTCGTATTAGAATTGCTATTGATAAACTAAGCAAGGCTGTATAAGTTTAATAGAGATTTATTACAAATATCAAAGGTGAGGGTATGTATTCGCATATGCTTTTGACGAGTGGGAACACATTACCCTCCCCGTAATAAAACCTTTCTATATAATCATTTGCATATCATTTATCTATTTATCGATCGGAAACCCCACCCTAAACGATAAAAATGTTATTCTTATTTTGATACCCAGATTATTATTTTTAATTGACTTAAGGAGAATATATATGGAATTAAATCAGGCACAAAAAAATGCCGTAAGGCATAAGGATGGGCCTATGCTTGTTTTGGCAGGTCCCGGATCCGGAAAGACCTTGGTAATAACCGAGCGAACCAAGTATTTGATTCAGGAACACAAGATATACGAAGAAAATATTCTTGTAATTACATTTACTAGGGCTGCAGCCGGAGAGATGAAGGAACGCTTTTTAAGATTGATGGGTATAAACGGAACAGGTGTGAGCTTTGGAACATTTCACAGCATATTTTTTGCCATCCTTAGGTATGCCTATAATCTGAGGCCGGAAAACATCATAAGGGAGGAAGAGAGACGGGCATGCATCAAGGATATAGTCTTTAGTATGGGACAGGAGTATGAGGATGAAAAGGAGTTTATTTCTGAGCTCTTATCTGAAATTAGTATGGTAAAGGGGAATAGAATCGAGCTTTCAACCTATTATTCCTTAAGCTGTGGGGACGAAGTCTTTCGTCGAATTTACAGAGAATATAATAAAAAAATTAAAAGCGCTAAGAAAATAGATTTTGATGATATGCTACTTTTATGTTATGAGCTGCTATCTGAAAGATCTGACATATTAAAGCTATGGCAAAATAAGTTCAAATATATATTAGTTGATGAATTTCAGGATATTAATATACTTCAGTATGACATTGTTAGGATGTTAGCTGCTCCTAAAAACAACCTTTTTATAGTAGGAGATGATGATCAGTCCATCTATCGCTTTCGCGGAGCCAAGCCGGAGATAATGCTGAATTTCCCGCAAGATTATCCTGATAGTAAAAAAATCTTTCTGAATATCAACTATAGATCAAACATACATATCATTAACTGCGCAGGTCATTTGATATCTCATAACAAAACCCGATATAAAAAGGAACTTACAGCTCATGTAAAGGGTGGCAGTGAGGTTCTGATAGGGCATTTTGAAACCATGGCAGAGCAAAATGACAAGCTTGCTGAGGAAATCATCAGATTAGTAAAAGAGAATAAATCGCTATCCGATATGGCTATACTGGTCCGAACTAACCTGGGAGCAGGTGCAATTCTACATAAGCTGATGGAATATAATATACCTTTTATTGCCGGAGATAATCTACCTAACATCTACGATCATTGGATTACACAAGATCTTGTCTCCTATATAAGGATCGCTATGGGTGAAAATAATCGAGGACTTTACTTTAGAATTATTAACAGACCAACACGTTACATAGGTAGAGAATGCTTTGATAATCACCAGGTAAATATTAAAGATATTTATGATTATTATGAGGATAAGGAGTGGATGCGGGGGAGAATAGAACAATTGGAATATGATCTTGCCATGCTTTCAAAAATGACACCCTTTGCAGCCATTCAATACATAAGAAGGGGAATCGGATATGAGGAATTTCTTAAAGAATACGCCAGCCAGCGAAAAATGAAATATGAAGAGCTTCTTGATATCATTGATGAACTTCATGAAAGCAGCAGAGGTTTTACGTCATATTCGGACTGGTTTACTCATATGGAAGAATACAAAGAAGAGCTTAAGAGACAGGCACAAAACAGTAAAAATAGAAAGACTGACGGAATCCACATAATGACTATGCATAGCTCAAAAGGTTTGGAGTTTTCAAGGGTCTTTCTTATAGATGTTAACGAGGGTATCACTCCTCATAAAAAGGCGGTCTTACCTGAGAGTATCGAAGAAGAAAGACGATTATTTTATGTGGCTATGACCAGAGCAAAAAAGCAGCTTTATATCTTCAGCTCCAAGCAGCGTTATAATAAAGCTATGATTCCCTCCCGATTTATAGCCGAGACTATTCAACAATAAAAGGTGCTGTCTTTCGTAATTTGCGAAAGACAGCACCTAGATAAATCATAATTTTAATTATTCTTCATCCTCATCAAAGTCAAAATCTTCAAAATCGTCATCGAACATCTCATCGTACTCCTGAGCATCAAGAATTTCTTCAAATGCATCAGCTACAGCCTCGAATTCATCATCGTCATCAATACTTAGTAGCTGAGGTTCATCATCCTCGTCTTCCTGAATAAAGCGATACAGAAATACATTATCATCTTCTTCTCCTTCCATAGGCTGAAGGGCGATGTAATCTTTATCATCTACCGTAAAGATGTCTAATACGATACATTGCAGATCAGTACCATCATCCAGGGACAATGTTATAGAATCGTTCATATGATTATGCCCGCATCCGCAACTGTCGTTATGGTTGTGTTCGCTCATAATACTACCTCACTTTTTAAAAATTTACCCCTTAAAAACATAGCAGAGGAATATACATAGAATGTATCAGATTGAGGAAAAAAATGCAAGTAGAAAACATATATTTATTAATTAATAAATATTGACTTTATAATAAAATATCTTAAAATAAAATTGTGGATACGGAATCTTTCTTAATTATTTATTTTATAGAGAGGGGTATGTTTTGGTGGCTACTACTAAGCCGGATGAGAGCAGCATAAAAAAAGAGGATAACAAGATAACAAATAGCAAGACTAAACTTTCCTC
>SHOH01000152.1 GCA_004294845.1 Anaerolineaceae bacterium | reverse complement strand
GTTCCCATCTCGATGATCTTGCCTTCATCAACATATAGAATGCAAGTGGCATTCTTTATGGTAGATAGCCGATGGGCTATTATAAAGGATGTTCTGTCTTTCAGTAGGTGTTTTAAGCCTTCCTGAAGCAGAATCTCTGTCTCTGTGTCGATGCTGGAGGTGGCTTCATCTAGAATAAGAATCTTTGGATCCGCAAGCAATGCCCTTGCAAAGCTGATCAGCTGTCTTTGCCCGACGGATAATCTGGTTCCCCGTTCATTTACCTCGGTATTGTAACCATTCTCCAGTCCAATGATAAAATCATGGGCTCGGACAATCTTCGCGGCTTCCATTACCTTATCATCCTCTGCCTCCATATTTCCGTAGCGAATATTATCCAGAATAGTACCCGAGAAGGTAAAGCTATCCTGTAGCATGACTCCCATCTGTTTTCGAAGTGATTTTATCTTTACATCACTAATATCGATACCATCGATAGTAATCTGACCGGAATCAAGGTTGTAGAATCGGCTTATTAGGTTAATTATTGTTGTTTTTCCTGCGCCTGTGGGCCCTACAATTGCGATGGTATCCCCAGGATTAACCTTAAAGCTTATATCGTTAAGAATCGGTATACCGTTCTCGTAGCTAAAGGATACATCCTTAAATTCCACTTCGCCGACTATAGGAGGCATATCGTATGCATCTTCTTTATCCTTAACCAATACAGGTTCATCTATAGTCTCAAAGATTCTCTCCATATATGAAATAGCTGTAAGCAGTGAATTATAAAAACCTGCCAGAGTGTTTACCGGTGCCCAGAACCTTCCTACATAACCAGACATGGCTGCCAGCGCTCCTACTGTAATACCTGCAACTCCCATATCCAACCATGCAATACCAATCACATATACTGCAGCGATTGTCCAGGTAGATATATTGTTGATAGCAGGCCACAGTAAAAAGTTCAATGTTACCGCCTTCATCCAAGACGTTCTATATTCATTGCTTAAGTCATTAAATATCCGTATGTTCTCCTGCTCTCTTGTAAAGCTTTGAGTTACTCTAATGCCGCTTATACTCTCGGCAATATACGCATTAAGATTAGAGGCTTTATTACTTTGTCTTTGCCAAGCGACCCTCTGCCTTTTCTTTATTGTAAATATCAGAATCATAAGTAAGGGTAGTCCCATCAAACATATAATACTAAGCCTAATATTTATGGACAACATAAAGGCTACAATAAAAAACAAGCTAAAAAGTTCAGTTATAGTATTAACGATACCATTTGAAAGCAGGTCACTTAGGGAATTAACATAATTGACAACCCTTACCTGAATCTTTCCATGTGGTTTGTCATCATAGTATGAAAATGGTAGTTCCTGAAGATGCTCAAATATATCACTTCTGATTTTGTGAATCATATTTTGTCCGAGTCTTGATGTTACGGATATCTTCATTCGTAGGATTGCAGAAATAATAAAATATATCACTAACATAGTCAAGCTTACAAATACAATTCCTTTTATATCGCCATTGGGTATGTATACATCAAGTATATCCATCAATATTCTGGGTGTCAACATACCAAGGGCTGAGGATAAGGTCATCAGAAATATAACCATAGCCATATCTTTTCGGTAAGGCCTAATATATTTTGCCAGCCTTTTTAGGTGGGATATATTAAACTCAGTCTGTAATGTCTCATCGATGTCGTATTTATTTCTAGCCAAGACTATACCCCCATTTCCTTTTGTAAAATAGTAAACTGGTCAAAATCACCGTATTGATGATGAAATACAGTGTGATAATATCCTTTTCTTTTAAGTAAGCTGTCATGATTCCCTGATTCTACAATCTTGCCATCCTCAACTACCAGAATAAGATCCGCATTCATAATAGATGAGATTCTATGGGCAATTATAAATACAGTATGCTTCTCTTCTATCCTTGTTAGCTCCTGCTGAATTAAGGCTTCTGTCTCCATATCCACAGCTGAGGTGGTGTCATCAAGAATAATTATCGGTGGATCTTTCAGAAGAGCTCTGGCAAGAGATATTCTTTGTTTCTGGCCTCCGGACAGACCGACTCCCCTCTCTCCTACTATGGTGTCATAGCCATCAGGCATTTGAAGTATAAATTCATGGGCATTAGCTACCTTAGCGGCGCGGGTTACCTCCTCCATACTACAATCAGGCCTTCCAAAGGCAATATTTCCTTCAACCGTATCAGAGAACAGAAATACATCCTGCATAGCCAGTCCAATATTATCACGCAGACTGTATAAATCAATATTCTTAACATTTATTCCATCCAGTGTTATCTCGCCGGAGCTAACATCATAAAATCTGCATAGAAGGTTCATAAGGGTAGTTTTTCCTGAACCGGTTGAGCCAATAATGCCAACCGTCTGCCCAGCCTGAACCTTAAAGTTAATATCCTTTAGAATCCTCTCTTCTCCCACATAATAACTAACCTTAGAAAATACAATGTCACCCTTAAAACGCTTTCTTATAACCGCTTCATCAGGCTCCTTAATAGTAGGCTCAATAGAGATTGTAGAATATACTTTCTCCACCGATGTTACAAACCTCTGATAGTCATTGGCTAGCCATCCTGCCTGTCGAAGGGGGAGATTTAGCATCCATAGGTAACCGCTGACGGTAACCAGCTTACCTAAAGACATCGAGCCGTTCACAACCATGATACCGCCCACAAGGTATAAAATAACAGTAAGTGCATTGGCCAAGAATTCAAATACCGGTACATATTTCTTCCATATCTTTGAGGCATTCAGCTCCGCGTCCCTATAGCCGTCATTTTCTCGGTTGAATTTGGTGATTTCATAATCCTCCTTGGCAAATGCCTTGACTACACGATTACCACTGACATTTTCCTGAACAAAGGTGTTCAGACTTGAAAAATGCCGCCTGATATTGTGAAAGGCAGGCTTAACTGTCTTAAGTTGCTTATAGGTAACATAGACAGTTAAAGGCATTACTGCAATCATACAAATTGCAAGTCTGTAATCAACAATGAAAATCATCACAAGAGCAATTACGAATAATAAAATATTTTCATAAACCGAATATATAACATAGGCAACAAAATGTCTGATGGCTTCCATATCACCTGTTTGCCTGGACATTAAATCACCTGTTCTGTTGGTGTTATAAAAATTAAAATCCTGTCTCATCATCTTGCGATACACATAATCTCTCATAGTATAAAGAACGCTCTGAGAGGTCTTTTCAAATATCATAGTGAACCAGAATCTTATTACGGTACGAATTAAAGTGGATAAAACCATAATCACTACCAGTGTCGGCAGAATCTCTCGGTTTCCTCCCATGATTACATCATCTACCACAGTTCCCGAAATTTGTGGATTTACTATGGCTGTCACAGCTGTAATTGTCGCTAAAAACATAGCAAATATAAGTCGTTTACGGTATTTTTCCACAAATGAAAAAACCCATTGCATTGCTGTCATATATTTCCTCCTTGGTGGTTCTTTGCTTTATGTTATTCCATAGATTAGACAGATTAGCAGCTTAAAACATTAGGTCTGCCTACCATGGACAGTATACATGAAGTATTTAAAATTAAAATGTAGATTGTTACAAATTTAATGTTCTTTTCTATAAGTTCTAAATCTAGTTCTAAAATATTGTTTCCTATTTATAAAGAGAATGTTATAATTATATTAACGGCTTGTAATATAAGCCATAGAAAGGTGAAGAATATGGTAATTGATTATGATCTAACATATAATGATTTTAATCCAACTGTATTTTACGTATCTAAGCATAAGATGACTAAGAACGGTGCCTATCATGAACATGATTTTACCGAATTGGCTTTTATCTTATCAGGCAAGGGCAAATATCTTGTAGAAGGTGTGGAATATGATGTAGCGGCCGGGGATCTTTTAATATGTAATCCCGGTGTAATGCATGCGCCTATTGTAAGCAATAAGGATGAACCAACTATCGAATTTTTCGCGGGCTTTACTGATTTTCATTTTAAGAATATGGCTCCAAATTCTATCGAGACCAAGGACGGAGCCTGTATCTTACATACAAGCGCAGAGCTTAAGCAGGATCTTATGATGCATTGCTATGCCATGATTGCAGAAAAAGAAAGCTGCAATATGGGCAAGTATTTCATGTTCAAAGCACATCTTATGCAGATGCTCCTACTCATAATGCGTGAAATCGTAAGTAGTGATGATTATGAACAATCAAAATGCAGCTTTGAATCCTTTAATAAGAATTATGCAGTAAAGCAGATTATAAATTATCTAAATGAAAACTACAATGAGAAGATATCTTTGGAACAAATTGCACATAATATGTATCTAAGTCCTGTATATATTTCAAAGATATTTAAAGAAGAAACCGGAGAATCTCCTATAAATTATCTTATAAAAATTCGATTGGAAAAAGCACAAGATATTCTCTTAAGGTCAGATGATAGTAGCATAAAAAGCATAGCAAATCAAGTGGGCTACGATGATGCCTATCATTTTAGTAAACTATTTAAAAAATATTATGGAATCTCACCATTATACTATAGAAAAAGGGAACTGGAGAAACGAGCTTCCAACCAATAAAGTGAGGTGTTGTTATGAATATGTTTGACATGATATTTTCCAGGAAAAGCATAAGAAGCTTCTATCAGGAAACAGTTGATTGGGAGATACTTGGAGACATCCTTAAATTTGCCGACAGCTTACCTATGCTGACGAAAGGAATAAAGGTGGAGTTCAAGCTAGTCAGTAATATCGAGAGAAACCAAGGGTTTAACGGCCCATTTGCTGTAAAAGCGCCTTATTACATCTGTCTATCATCCGAAAAGAAAGACGATTATCTGCTAAATGCGGGATATCTGATGCAACAGTTAAGCTTATACATCGAAACCAAGGGACTAGGAACCTGCTTCCTTGGTGCCGCAAACCCGGGATGGGGCCTAAAAAATACCATGAAATTTGATTATGTGATAGCTCTTGCCTTTGGTAAATCAAAGGTACCTCTCTATAGAGATGCCTTTCTAGCGAAGCGTTCTCCCGAAGCCGAGCTTGTGGTATATAAGGAAGAGGTATCATCTGATGTTCGCAAGATGCTAGATGCGGCTCGTCTTGCACCATCCAGCCTTAACAGCCAGCCTTGGCGCTTCGTTGCATACAAGAACAGAATCCATGTGTTTTCCACGAAGAGTCCTTGGTTTACAAAGCCCATAGAAAAATTAAAAATGATAGACATCGGAATAATGCTTGCCAATATGCTCATAGCCGCTGAGGAACTCTGGGTAGACGTTAAACTTACAAAATCAGATACTGTAAAGAGCAAATCATTACAAAATAATGAGTATGTCCTAACCGTCCTAATTGGTTAAATTATCTAAATAATATAAATAACATAAAAAACAAGATAATTACTGTTTGAGGTATTGACAAAGTCAAATTTGTGTAGTATATTATGTCATGTGCCCCGAAACAAACAGGCACAACATAATACGCGCGAGTGGCTCAGTGGTAGAGCATCGCCTTGCCAAGGCGAGGGTCGCGAGTTCGAATCTCGTCTCG
>SHOH01000308.1 GCA_004294845.1 Anaerolineaceae bacterium | reverse complement strand
ATGAACTGGTTAATGTAAATGAAACCATAGCTGAAGAAGAAACTATTTCTAAGCTGGTTGAGGAGTATAAGGTTACTGTCGAGAAAGAGTATTTCAGTAAATTTAATTTATCCTTTGATGAAGTAGTAGCTTTTACGCCTTTTAGTTTTCCCTCTGCGAATGAAGTCGAGGCTAACCATGATGAATCCACTCTGGGGAATCTTATTAGTGATGCTTATGTATATGCAGTAAGGCAAGCAGAGGGTGAAGATTATATACCGGTGGATGTAGCGATTGCTCCCGTAGGAACAATACGAGATTCCTTTTTTCAAGGTGATATAAGAGTAGCAGATGTCTTTCGTGTCAGTTCTCTAGGAATTGGGGCTGATAAAATGCCAGGATACCCGTTGATTTCCATATACCTAACGGGTAAAGAATTAAAGGCTGTCTGTGAGGTGGATGCTTCAGTGACACCTTTAATGAAACAAGCCCAGTTGTTTATCTCCGGTATGCAATATACATTTAATCCTAACAGATTGATATTTAATAAGATAACAGATAGCCATCTTGTAAAGCCACAAAACCTGACAGATGAAATCAAAGAGGATTATCTGGTACAAATCCAAGATGATAAATTATACCGAGTTGTGGCTGGATTATATTCTGCACAGATGCTATCCGTCGTAGGTGAGAAGTCCTTCGGTTTGCTCAAGATAGAACCGAAAACAAAGGATGGACTACCTGTAACAAATTATGAGGCAGAAATCATATATGAAACTAAGGGTGATATAAGAAGCGAGGTAAAGGAATGGTATGCTTTGGTATCCTACCTTAAATCCTTTGATATGGTAGATGGTGTTCCAACAATTCCAGAGTATTATCAGGAAACTCAGGGAAGGAAGAATGTAGAGAACATACATAGCATTACTGCCTTCTTATCTAGCCCGAATCATATCGCTTTAATGTTTTATGGGATCATCCTGGTGCTTCTGGCTATTATTGTATTAGTAGTTATACTTCTGTTAAGGCGTAGAAAGAAACACAAATCTAGGCTAAAATAATGCACCTGACTGGATTCGAACCAGCGGCCTTTCGCT
>SHOH01000307.1 GCA_004294845.1 Anaerolineaceae bacterium | reverse complement strand
ATGAACTGGTTAATGTAAATGAAACCATAGCTGAAGAAGAAACTATTTCTAAGCTAGTGGAGGAGTATAAGACTACGGTTGAGGAGGAGTATTTCAGTAAGTTTGATTTATCTTTTGATGAACTTGTAGCTTCTACACCATTTAGTTTTCCTAATGCGAATGAAATGGAAGAAAACCATAATGAATCCACTCTGGGGAACCTTATAAGTGATGCATATGTATATGCAGTAAAGCAAGCAGAGGGTGAAGATTACATACCGGTGGATGTAGCGATTGTTCCCGTCGGAACAATACGAGATTCCTTTTTTAAAGGTGACATAAGAGTAGCAGATGTCTTTCGTGTCAGTTCACTAGGGATTGGGGCTGATAAGATGCCAGGATACCCGTTGCTTTCCATATACCTAACGGGAAAAGAATTAAAGGCTGTATGTGAGGTGGATGCTTCAGTAACACCTCTAATGAAACAAGCTCAGCTCTATATATCAGGCATGCAATATACATTTAATCCCAATAGATTGATGTTTAATAAGGTGATAGACAGCTTTATAGTAAAGACTAATAAGCTGACAGATGAAATCACAGAGGATTATCTGGTACAAATCCAAGATGATAAATTATACCGAGTTGTGGCTGGATTATATTCTGCACAGATGCTATCCGTCGTAGGTGAGAAGTCCTTCGGTTTGCTCAAGATAGAACCGAAAACAAAGGATGGACTACCTGTAACAGATTATGAGGCAGAAATCATATATGAAACTAAGGGTGATATAAAAAGTGAGGTAAAAGAGTGGTATGCACTGGTTTCCTACCTTAAATCTTTTGATAAAATAGAAGGTGTTCCAACAATACCTGAGTATTATCAGAAAGTCCAGGGAAGGAAGAATGTAGAGGACATACATGGAATTACCGCCTTTTTATCTAGCCCTAATCATATCGCTTTAATGTTTTATGGGATCATCCTAGTGCTTCTGGCTATTATTGTATTAGTAGTTACACTATTGTTAAGGCGTAGAAAGAAACGCAAATCTAGGCTAAAATAATGCACCTGACTGGATTCGAACCAGCGGCCTTTCGCT
>SHOH01000022.1:27162-30818 GCA_004294845.1 Anaerolineaceae bacterium | reverse complement strand
CCCATTCTTTTTAATCTGATCTTTACTGCCATTTCTTCACCTCCTTGATTAGTATTTATATTGAAATGTTATCTGCTGTATCAAATATATAATTTATTTGATCTATAATAGATTAATTAATATTCATAATCTATTTCAAATAACAAAACATAAACTGCTTATAGTCCAAATGGCATCTTGAATTTGCCACGTTTTCCGCCCTTACCCATCATGCCAGACATCTGCTTCATCATTTTTTTCATCTGGTCAAATTGCTTTACTAGGGCATTTACATCGGATATGTCAACTCCCGCACCGGCTGCAATTCTTTTCTTTCGAGCTAGATTTATTATATCCGGATTAGAGCGTTCCTTCTTAGTCATAGAATATATTATCGCTTCGGTTCTTCCCATGGCATTTTCATCAATTTCCACATCCTTTAGCTGCCTTCCCATACCTGGGAGCATGCTTAGCATGTCGGATATACCGCCCATCTTCTTAACCTGTTGCATCTGGTCCAGAAAATCATTGTAATCAAACTCTGCTTTTTTAATTTTCCTTTCCATTTCACGAGCTTTATTCTCATCAAACTCAGCCTGAGCCTTATCAATAAGAGTTAGTATATCTCCCATACCAAGGATTCTCGATGCCATACGGTCAGGATAAAAAAGCTCTAGATCTGATAGCTTTTCTCCCATACCTGCATATAGTATCGGTCTTCCCGTAACAGCGCGGATGGATAAGGCTGCACCGCCTCTGGTATCACCATCTAGCTTTGTAAGTATAACACCGTCAATACCCAGCTTTTCATTAAAGCTTTCTGATACATTAACCGCATCCTGTCCTGTCATGGCATCCACAACCAAGATAGTCTGGTGTACCTTAAGATTTGACTTTATTTCTTGCAACTCATCCATCATAGCTTCATCTACGTGGAGTCGTCCGGCAGTATCCAGTATAACCACATTATAGCCGTTCTTTGAAGCATGTTCTAAGGCAGCCTTAGCAATATTTAAAGGCTTATGCTTATCTCCCATAGAAAATACGCTTACACCTTGTTTGTCTCCGTTAATCTTTAATTGATCAATAGCAGCCGGTCTATAAATATCACAGGCTACAAGTAGAGGCTTTCTGCCCTTAGACTTTAGCTTACCTGCAAGCTTTGCCACGGTAGTTGTCTTACCTGCGCCTTGTAATCCACACATCATAATAAGGCTTATTTCACTTGATGGCAATAGCTGTAACTCTACAGCAGTAGAACCAAGTAACTTCACCATTTCTTCGTTTACTATCTTAATAACAGTCTGACCCGGAGTTAGGCTGTTTAGAACGTCCTGTCCCACAGCTCTTTCTTGTACTGCAGCTATAAAGTTCTTAACAACCCTAAAGTTGACGTCTGCTTCAAGCAACGCCATCTTTACTTCTTTTAGTGCGGCTTTTACATCAGCCTCTGTCAGACGCCCTTTACCTCTTAAGCTCTTAAAAATATTCTGAAGCTTGTCGGTTAGATTATCGAATGCCATATCATAGCTCCTTTAATATATCATCTGCCAATGTTTCTATATAATGTATCTTATCCATATCCCCAGTCTCAGGAAACTCATTACAAAGCCCCTTTATGGTGGCAAGCTTCTGCTTTATAGCAGTAAACTTTTTTATTAAGGATAAGCCTTCTTCATAGTTCTTAAGTTCAATGGTACATCTTTTTACTATGTCATGAACTCCCTGACGGCTTATTTTTAATTCATCTGAAATTTCACTTAGTGATAAGTCATTATGGATATAATCTTCAAAAATACGCTTTTTATGGTCACTTAAAAGTTCGCCATAGAAATCATATAGCATGGATAATTGAACAAGCTCATCCAGCTTTTCCACTCGTGATTCATTGCCTTTCATAAAAACACCACCTGTAAAGTTTTTTTCTTTACAGGTGGTAGTATATATGATTCTAATATTAAAGTCAAGAACTTTTTTGGTACCAGGTACCTGTCGAATTGTGTCGAGTATATCCTTTTGGTGCCTGACACCGGTTTTTTGTATCTTGTACCGTTTATACCGGATAGGCACTGTTAATTGTATCTGCCTCTGTAACATCAATACCGGTCTTTTGCGCCTGGCGGTACTTGAAGAAATCCATAGCAACCTGAGGGAATAATGCATAGGATAATACGTCCTCGTCCTGTTCCTTCCAATCTGCAATCTCAGCTTCTATCTTATGAAGCTCAGGCTCAATTAGATCCGCAGGTCTGCAGGTAATAGGCTCATCATCACCAATAACCTTTTTTTGTACCTCGGGATTAAATGGCTTAGCAGTCTTACCGTATTGTCCTGATAGCAGCGCCTTAGATTCTTTTGTAACCATCTTATAACGCTCACCTGCAAGTACATTTAATACTGCCTGAGTACCTACAATCTGACTTGATGGTGTAACAAGCGGTGGCTCACCAAAGTCCTTACGAACTCTTGGAATCTCTTCTAATACATCATAGTATCTGTCCTCTGCCTTTTGTTCCTTAAGCTGGGACACCAGATTTGAAAGCATTCCGCCCGGAACTTGATATAAGAGGGTCTTAATATCTACACCCATAACCTTGGGGTTAAGTATACCTGTCTCTAAGGATTTATCTCTTATAGGACGGAAATAATCAGCGATTTCAGCCAGAAGCTTCTGATCATAGCCTGTATCATAAGGGGTGCCTCTAAAGGTTTCTACAAGCACCTCTGTAGCGGGCTGGCTTGTTCCCATCGCAAATGGTGACATGGCAGTATCGATAATATCACAGCCTGCTTCTACAGCCTTTAAATAAGTCATAGCTGCCACACCGCTGGTATAGTGGGTATGAAGGTCAATAGGTATATTAACAGCCTTTTTAAGGGCGGTTACTAATTTGGTTGCTTCATAAGGAACCAAAAGACCTGCCATATCTTTAATACATATGGATGAAGCACCAAGCGATTCAATAGATTTTGCCATATTAACATAATAATCTATGGTATATGCATCTCCTAAGGTATAGCTTATTGCTATCTGTGCATGACCATTTTCTTTATTAGTGGCTTTTACTGTACTTTCTAAGTTTCTGATATCATTTAAAGCATCAAAGATACGGATTATGTCGATACCATTTGCCAAAGATTTTTGAACAAAATACTCAACTACATCATCAGCATAATGGCGATATCCCAATATGTTCTGACCTCTAAAAAGCATCTGTAGCTTAGTGTTTTTAAAGCCATCTCTTATTTTTCTTAATCTATCCCAGGGGTCTTCCTTAAGAAAACGTAAGGAAGCATCAAATGTAGCACCACCCCAGCATTCTACTGAATGGTAGCCTACTTTATCCATCTTTTCCAATACCGGAAGCATCTCTTCAGTAGACATTCTTGTGGCTATCAAGGATTGATGAGCGTCACGAAGGATGGTTTCTGTTATCTTTACCGGTCTTTTAACTTGTTCAGCCATTGTTTTACCTCCTGTTCGTTATGAATCCTATGCCTCTTTAAATATGCAAATGATTCATTATTTTGATTTAACCGAATACAGCCAAGAATACACCAGCTGCTACGGCTGTACCGATTACGCCTGCCACATTAGGACCCATGGCATGCATCAGTAAGAAATTCGTAGGATCTGCTTCTGCTCCCACCTTTTGAGAGACTCTAGCAGCCATAGG
>SHOH01000022.1:0-27062 GCA_004294845.1 Anaerolineaceae bacterium | reverse complement strand
GCACCACCGATTATGGATATGGAAGCCGCGGCTCCATCAGTAAAGCCTAAGAGAATTGCTCCAAAATATGCCGCATATATTCCAAACTGTGCCGCCGCACCCAGCAAAAAGCTGGATGGATTAGCAATTAGAGGGCCAAAATCAGTCATAGCTCCTACACCTAAGAATATTAGGGATGGCCAAATTCCATACTCATCACCAAGATAGAAATAATGTAAAAGTCCTCCGGGAACGTATTCCCCGCTTGCGCTTACTGTAGGAGCTGCCATGATACCGGGAAATAGATTTACCAGTAGCATACCAAAGGCAATAGGAATGAGCAAAAGTGGTTCATAATCTTTTTTTATTGCCAGATATAACAATCCACAGGCAACTAAAATCATAATAACATTTTTATAAGTTATGCCAGTAAACGCAGATTGCTCTATTAAACCTTTAATAGTGTTAATTAAATAGTCCATGTTCAGTCCTTCCTCTTTAAAGGGGATTTACTTATAAAATCCTACTTATTTTAATTAATAGTTGCTAACAAATCTCCTGCCTCAACTGACTGTCCAGCAGTAACGTTGATGCTAGCAATAGTTCCGTCATCGGTAGCAACAATTTCATTTTCCATCTTCATAGCTTCAAGAATAACAATTACCTCACCCTTCTTTATAGCCTGTCCAACAGATGCCTTTAAGGACAATATCTTTCCGGGCATAGGTGAGCTTACCTTTATATTTCCTTCAGCACCTGAAGCAGCCTGCGGTGCAGGAGCGGGTGCAGCTGCAGGAGTAGGTGCCCCAGCCGGTGAAGCCTTTTGTACGGGCACAGGAGCTGGGGCCGGTGCTACCCTTGGAGCGGGCGCAGGCGTAGCTAAAGATACTCCGCTATTTTCTTCTACTGATACTTCATAAGTATTTCCATTAACAGTGATAGTATAATGTTTCATGATTAAAATCCTCCTTGTGATCTATAGGATAACCGTACTTATACGATTACTAATAAATTCTTCTTTTATTAATTTTTCGAATAGAACGAACAACAAATCCACCGGCTGAAGCATTTGACGGATATTCTGAATTAAATTCATTTATTGCTGCAGTAATTACTGCTACCAGCTCATAATCGTTTATTAAATTTGCTTCTTCCTGACTGACAATCTGAGCTATCGCATTATCAACTGGAGAAACCTTAACTTCAGACCCATTTCCAATATTCTTTCCTGAAGCTGATGAGCCCGGTAAAAATCTAAATAAGCTGATAAGTAATATAATTAAGATTAATACGGCAAATACAATACCCATTCCAAGCAGTGTGTTTAATGACGCTGTTTTCATTCGATCAGATAAAGGCTCCTGCGTAAGAAGGATTATAGAATTTGTAATACCCTTATTTATTATGGTCATAATATGAATCAAACCTTTCTTTAAATGACATTGGTATAAAGTGTTTGTCGCTCTTAAAATGATCTATGCTTTTTAAGGGGTCTTGCTTCGCTTTTGGTAAAGAGCATTTCAAATGCATATATAACATGCTTTCTTACAGTTTCAGGTTCTATGATATTATCTACATATCCACGCTTTGCTGCAGAAAGTGCACCGTTTTGAAGTGAAGCATAGAGCGTTGATTTCTCATCTATAAGATCAGAAGTCTCACCTTCATACATAATCTGTGCGGCTAACTTAGAATCCATCATACCTATCTCGGCACTCGGAAGCGCAAATACATAATCTGCTCCGATATGCTTGGAATTCATGGAGACATATGCACTTCCATAGGCTTTACCAATGACTACATTAACCTTTGGAACCGTAGCATCCGCAAATGCATAAGTAAGCTCTGCCGCAGCCTTTGATATGGTTTCTTCCTCTTTAACATCAGCTTTGTAACCACTTATATTAGTTAGAGTCAGAAGAGGAATATTAAATGCATCACAAAAGCGTACAAAACCAGCTGCTTTTTTACATCCGTCAGTAGTCAATACAGAATCAAACTGCTCTATAACTTTACCGTTCTCATCAAGACTCTTAGTTCGATTGGCAATAGCACCTACAGTGACACCATTTAATCTTATAAATCCTGTCACCATCTCTTTTGCATATTCAGGTTTGATTTCAAAGAAATAATTGTTGTCAGAAATATCAATTATTGCATTTTTTGTATCCTCTAGCTCCTGTGAAAATGCAGGAACAAGGCGATTTAAATCATCACTGCATTCTATTATGCAGCCTTCCTCCTCGTTATTTGAAGGAATAAAGCTTATTAATTCACGAATTTTATTTAAAACATCAAGATCATTAGCACCTACATAATCAACAGCACCTGATTTGGAGTTAAATGCTGCACCAGAGGTATCTAATTTTTGTTTGTAATTCCCTTTAAGGGAATTTGGTGTTTGTAAGAAGAGTCTTGCATTGTTCTCTTCAATAAATAAAAAATCACTTAAGGATGATATGACAGCCAGTCCTCCACCACAATTACCGAATACTGCGGTAATCTGCGGAATCACACCGGAAGCCATAACCTGCTTCAGATAGATTTCTCCAAAGCCGTTTAGCGCATCTGTAGCCTCATGTAATCTCATGCCTGATGAATCAATCAGACCGATTACAGGTGCTCCCACCTTAAGTGCCAAATCATAAATTGCGGTAATTTTCTTGGCATGCATTTCACCGACAGAACCACCCAAAGACGACGAATCCTGACTGAATACATAGACAGGGTTACCATCAATGAGACCATAACCGGTAATGACTCCGTCATTAGGAATTTCCTTCTGCTCAAGATTAAAGTCTGTACTTCTCTTAGTTATGAATGCACCGACTTCAACAAAACTGTTGTCATCAAGCAATGAAGTGATTCTTTCTCTTGCTGATAGTTGTGCTGTATTAGACATTTTCAGCCCTCCAATTTTTCTAAATGTAGTATAATACCAATTTTCTGCCAATTATAATTGTATAATATTTAAAATCAAAAGGCAAGTAAACATTAGCTTATTTATTAAATTTGTAATATATTATTTCAAACATGAGTTTATTTTATCTAAATCAAAGCCCTTACGGTATAAAGAAGCGATAAGTTTCTGCTTCTCATCCCAGCTTAGGTCTTTAATATCATAATGTTTTTTATGAATGGCTTTATTAATTGCTAAAATCTCAGGATCGGTATTATAGTCATCTACATCATATTCTATAGCAATAATCTTTTCTAAAATCTCTTTATTTATACCCTTTTGTATTAGTTTTGTTTTAATTGAAAGCTTACTCATAGTATTCTTCTTAATACGAATGTAGTTGGAGGCATATCGCCTGTCATCTATATAGTTATACCCCTTTAAATACTCGATCGTCCGGCTGGTAATAATATCAGTATAATATGCATCTTTGAGCTTTTTATAAAGTTCTCTTTCCGTTCTATCCATATGTTTTAATATAGCTAAAGACTTTTGTTTTGCACGACGATAGACAGTCTCTTCTATTATTTTATCATAAAGTTCAGAATTAATTTCTGAGCCGATTTCAATCTGATATGCCTTGATATCCTGTTTGTATAACAAAAATGCATAATCATAATCTATATATACCTTATAAGCGGTTTTCTTTTTAGCTGAACCTATATTTGTCTCTACGATATCTGTTATTATCATCAACACTCCTCCTCTAAACTATAAGATAGAATGTGCCTTGGTACACTCTCCGCGCCGAACGCGTTCACTTTGCTATTCAATAAAAAACTGTCCGATATAGTAGGGTAAATAGATACCATACTGGCTCGGACAGCTTAAACATATATATTTATTCTACCATACCTTCGACATACTTCTTTGTAGGCTTTAAATCGAATTTCTCTCGAACCTTTTGATAAATCTCATCAAATATCTGAGGATTTTCTGCAAGATACTGTTTTGCATTCTCCCTGCCCTGCCCTATCTTAGTATCGTTGTAGGAATACCAAGCACCGCTTTTATTAATGATGTCTGCATCTGAAGCCAAGTCAAGAACATCACCTTCCTTGGATATACCCCTGCCGAACATGATGTCAAATTCAGCTTCCTTAAAAGGTGGAGCTATTTTGTTCTTAACCACCTTAATTCGAGTTCGATTGCCGGTAATTTCACCGCCCTGCTTTAAGGACTCAATCCTGCGTACATCCATACGTACTGAGGCATAAAATTTAAGTGCTCTTCCTCCGGTGGTTGTCTCGGGATTGCCGAACATAACACCAATCTTTTCACGAAGCTGATTAATAAAGATTACGATACATTGGGACTTACCGATAACAGCAGTCAGCTTCCTGAGTGCTTGAGACATCAATCTTGCTTGAAGTCCCATATGAGAATCACCCATATCACCATCAATTTCAGCTTTCGGAACTAAGGCAGCGACTGAGTCAACAATAACAATATCGACCGCACCGGAACGTACCATGGTCTCAGTAATCTCCAAGGCTTGTTCTCCGTTATCAGGCTGTGAAATATATAGATTGTCGATATCTACTCCGATGTTCTTGGCGTATACCGGGTCCAAAGCATGCTCGGCATCGATAAATCCTGCGATACCACCGAGTTTTTGAACCTCTGCTATCATATGTAAAGCAACTGTTGTCTTACCTGAAGATTCAGGCCCATAGATTTCTATAATTCTTCCTTTGGGAACGCCACCCAAGCCAAGAGCTATATCTAGGCTTATAGATCCTGTAGGTACTGTCTCAATATTCATGTTGGAATGGGTTTCTCCAAGCTTCATAACGGAACCCTTACCATATTGCTTTTCGATCTGGGCTAAAGCAGATTCAAGAGCCCGAATTTTATCTTCCTTCGCCATATAAATAACCAACCTTCCTTGATGCACTTTGGCATCTAGATAATAAATAAGTCGCCACATATCTATCTTCCTATAAATACGAACATGGCAATCTTTATAAGACCACGAACTAATGTTCTGTTATAATGATATCCTATAATTTTTATAATGTCAACTCTTTTTGGATACATTTAGGATTAGGAATAGACATGGGATTAACTGAGAATGAGGAATTCTTATAAATGATGAATACAGAATATAAAGATATTCATATTATAACAATTTCAAACACCAATGTAAATAAATCCCATCCATAAATGTTTAACAAAAATTTTTTATTTTATTATGTATTAATACTAACATACATTAATAAATATTAGTCATATATCTTATTAGGTTGGCAAAGCTTTGGATTATACCCAGCATTAATTAATGCTTCGACTATCTGTTGCTTGTGTTCATGGCCAAAGGTCTCCATAGTAATCGTAAGCTCTACGGCGGCGTTACGATTTATACTAACAAATTGATTATGATCAAGTCTTATAACATTACCCTGCTCTTTTGCTATTATAGATGCTACATTCAAAAGTTCACCGGGACGATCAGGAAGTTGCACGGATACAGTAAATACACGGCCTCTTTGAATAAGTCCATGCTGAACAACAGAGGATACGGTGATAATGTCCATATTGCCTCCGCTAAGTATACAAGCCACTTTCTTATTCTTACATTTTAAATGCTTAAGAGCTGCAACAGTAAGAAGTCCTGAGTTTTCCACAACCATCTTATGATTTTCAACCATATCAAGAAAATTAACAATCAGCTCACAGTCATCTACTGTTATAATATCATCAACATATTTTTGGATATAGGGAAAAATAACGTCTCCGGGAGTTTTGACTGCAGTACCGTCAGCTATGGTATCCACATCGTTTATTGTTACCACATGACCGGCTTTTAAAGATTCCTTCATACAAGCAGCATTGGCAGGCTCTACACCGATAACCTTAATATTCGGATTTAGTTGCTTAGCTAGAGCAGCTACTCCAGCTATTAAGCCTCCTCCTCCAACAGGAGCAAGAATAATGTCAATCGTAGGAAGATCCTTAAAAATCTCCATTGCAATAGTACCCTGGCCGGTAGCGATATCTTCATCATTAAAGGGATGTATAAAGGTATAGCCATTTTCCTCTGCTAGTTTATATGCATGACTACATGCTTCATCATATACATCACCGTAAAGTATTACCTCAGCGCCATAGCTTTTGGTACGATTCACCTTAATTAATGGCGTTGTGTTTGGCATGACAATAATAGCCTTGGCATTATAAAGCTTTGCAGCATAGGCAACACCTTGAGCATGGTTGCCTGCAGAAGCGGTAATCAACCCTTTGTTTCTATCCTTGCCCGAAAGGGTACTTATTTTATAATAAGCGCCTCTAATTTTATAGGCACCGGTATATTGCATATTCTCCGGCTTTAGATATACTTTGTTTCCTGAAATTTCACTGAAATACTCACTATATATGAGCTTTGTACGTAGTGTTACCTTTTTTACAGCTTCTGTAGCTTCCTCGAACTTATCCAAGTTCATATTATCGTCTCCTATTCATTTTTCTTAAATAATGCATTAACAAAATCTGATGCATTAAATTTCTGTAAATCATCGATTTGTTCACCGATACCTATATATTTAACCGGTATACTTAGCTCAGCCTGTATAGCAATTGCGATACCGCCCTTAGCTGTTCCGTCAAGCTTTGTTAGCACTATTCCGCTTAAATCAGCCACTTCATTAAATTCCTTGGCTTGTGCCAGCGCATTCTGACCGGTTGTTCCATCCAGAACCACAAGAGTTTCTAAGTGGCCTTCAGGATATTCCCGCTCAATGATACGATTTATTTTTCGAAGCTCATCCATAAGATTCTTTTTGTTATGGAGCCTACCTGCAGTATCACAAATAAGTATATCGGCTTTTCTTGCCTTAAAGGCTGTAACTGCATCATAGATAACAGCAGCCGGATCAGAACCTTCTTTTCCTGATATGATATCCACATTAGCACGATGAGCCCATTCTGTCAATTGCTCTATAGCTGCAGCCCTAAAGGTATCTGCGGCAGCTACAATTACTTTTTTACCCTGTGCATTAAGCTGCCCTGCTAGCTTGCCTACTGTAGTGGTTTTTCCAACACCGTTTACACCCATAACGAGAATTATTGATTTTTTATTTTCAAAATCATAAGCGGCATCGTTAACTGTCATCTGTTCTTTAATACTATTTATTAAAAGTTCCCTACATTCTGAGGGATCTTTAATCTTATTTTCTTTGACCTTTGCTCTTAGGTTATCAAGAATTGAGTTCGTAGTATTTATACCTAAATCCGCCATAATAAGCGTCTCTTCCAGTTCTTCATAAAAGTCCTCATCTATAGAGGAAAAGCCACTAAATATAGCATCAAATCCCTGAGTAAGACTATTTCGAGTCTTTGCAAGGCCATTAACTAATTTACTAAAAAAACCGGTTTTATTTTCTCCCATCTCTACCTCCATTATGTCTCTATTTATCTAGTTCGTTTTCGATTAAGCTGACCGAAACCAGTGTGGACACACCTTTTTCCTGCATTGTTATTCCATATAAAATATCTGCCGCAGCCATAGTGTTTCTTCTATGTGTAATCATAATAAATTGTGTACCCTTAGATAATTTTCTTAGGTATTTAGCGAAGCGTTTTACATTGGAATCATCCAGCGCGGCTTCAATCTCGTCAAGAAGACAAAAGGGTGATGGTTTTAGGTTTAGTATTGCAAATAAAAGGCTTATGGCAGTCAATGCCTTCTCACCACCCGATAGCTGCATTATATTCTGAAGCTTCTTGCCTGGAGGCTGTGCATTTATACGGATGCCTGCCTCTAAGACATCTTCATTATCTGTAAGCTCCAGATCGGCTTTACCACCACCGAATAATTCTTTGAATACTATATCAAACTGCTTATTAATTGCTTCAAATTGTTTTTCAAACTGAAGCTTCATCTCGGAATCTAATTCTTTTATTATTTCTAGTAGAGCCTCTTCAGCTTGTATCAGATCCTCACGCTGTATTGTAAGGAAACTGTAGCGCTCCGATAGATTCTTAAAATCCTCTATAGCATTGACATTAATGTCTCCAAGTTCCTTTATCTTGACTCTGATGTCCTGTATGGATTTCTTGGTGCTTGTTATGGGAATTTCCTTGGCTCCAAAATATTCCACAGCTGTAGAATATGTAAGCTCGTATTCCTCCCACATATAATTCATCTGTTGGTCAATCTGTTCAACAAGCTTTTCTTTCTGACTTGTAAGCCTTATGCATTCCTTATCAAGGTCATGAATACGACTGGACAATTCATCTCTTTTTTCAAAGAAATTTTTATGAATTTTTGTATTCTGATCTCTTTCCTTTATTTGACTCTTTATAATCTCATCTAACTTTGACAAGGATGCTTTTGTCTCATCAATAATTTCCTTGGTCTGACTGATATTTTTCTTTTTCTCTTGAACTATATCAAAAGCCTTTTGCATGTCGGCTTTTATTGAGCTTTCGTCTTCATATAGTTTTTCAATTTCTCTTTTTACACGTTTGACATTCTCCATAATAAAATGGTTGCTTTGTTCAAGACTTGATAATTCCATTTTTAATGATGAGGCTTTGTCTCCTGCTGTGCTTTCGATTTCTCTTTCCTTTGAAAGAAGAAAGTTAAGCTCTTCTATCTTTTGTTCCATCTCTGAATTCTTAAGCAGGTTACCAGATAAGGATTTACTTAGCTCGTCTAAGTTTTGCTTTAACTCCACAGCCTGAAGCTCAATCTCTTCCAATTCTTTAACATAATCTGAATATATGGATTCCGCCTCGGCTTTTTTAGCTAAGCTCTGCTCCAAATTTATCTTTGCAGTGTTTTGTAATAAATATTTATCCTGAAGAAGCTTTTTTGCCTCCTCAAGTTGGGTTACATAAGCGGACTTCTTTTTATTTTCCTCTTCAATATTCGAAGCAAGCTCTTTGCCTTGTTTCCCGATCTTTTTGACAAGCGCATTAAGTGTTTCGATTTCTCTTCGTCTACCCAGTAGATTACTGACATTTTTATAAGCACCTCCGGATATGGAGCCTCCAGGTGTTAGATACTCGCCTTCCTGAGTTACAATTCTAAGGGTATACTTATACTTCTTGGCTATCATAGTTGCATTGTCAATATTATCAACTACAATTATTCTACCAAGAAGATAGTCAATTAATGCATTATATTTGCTTTCAGCATTTACAAGGCTGCTTGCAATCCCTATAACACCATTTTCTCTTAATACTTCATGATTATGTAAGCCTCTTCCTGATGAGATATTAGTCAGAGGTAAAAATGTAGCTCTTCCAAATTTATTCTTTTTTAGAAATGTAATTAAATCCTTAGCAGTACCTTCATCCTCTGTAACTATATTTTGAATGGTTTGACCTAAGGCTGTTTCAATGGCGGTTTCATATTCCTTTACTGTCTTAATTATATCAGCTACAACACCTACAATACCTGGTTTTGTAGATTTTTGCTCCATTACCCTTTTTATGCTATTACCATAACCTTCATATCTTTCTGTGAGGTTTATTAAGGATTCTAATTTGGATTTTTCAATATGATATCTTCCCTGTAAATCATTTATTTTTAGTGTAATTTGATCAATAACTGATTGTGTATCCAGTATTGACTTTTCAATTGCTGCACTTTCATGAGTATATGTAAGAATTTCATTTGAAATATTATTCAAATATTCCTTACATTTATTTATTTCTTTCTCATGAATCGCTTCTTCACTTTTGTTTTTCAGAATTCTTTGTGTAAGCTGAGATTTTCTAACCTCATTTTGCTCTAGCATAGTTTCATATCTTTGCATATTACTTTTTATGCCGGAATTCATATTCATATATTCAAATATGGTATTAGAGCAATCTTCTATTTCTTTAGAATATCTTGATATATTAGCTTTAATCCTTTCAAGTTCTACTAAAGCATCGCTGAGTTTATCATCTATCAGAGAAATTTTCTCGTCAATATCTTCTTTTTCACTTAGATAGTCTTGTTCTTCAGTCTTTTTAATTAATATTTCCTGTTCGCTGGAATGAATTCTGTCCTGATAATATTCGTCATTCTGAAGAAGGGAATTAATTTGTTCATTTAGTACCTTAATTTCACCTTCTGCTTTTTCTTTGTTAAGAAGAAGGTCGTTGTAAGTAACCTTATTAGCTTCTATACTTGCATCAAATTCCTCTAGCTGCTGCTCTAATCTTTTATATTCTTCTTTAGTATTCTCATATTCCTTTTGAGTGGATTGCATATCCTCGGTGGCTATATGTAGCTTTTGATCTATATCCTCCTTGGACTTATGTATTTTGTCATACTCCTTTAAGAACTGTGATACCTCAAGATCCTTTAACTCTTCTTTATATTTTAAATAGATTTTTGCTACCTCAGATTGCTTTTCTAATGGTATGAGCTGTCTTTCGATTTCTGAAATTATATCTGAAACTCTTGATAGATTTAAACGCTCTTCCTCAAGGTTTTTCTCTGCGATGTTTTTTCTGCGTTTGAATTTAACTATTCCGGCTGCTTCATCGAATAACTCTCTTCTATCCTCGGGTTTGCCGCTTAAAATTTTATCTATCTGTCCTTGTCCTATAATTGAATAACCTTCTTTGCCTATACCGGTATCCATAAATAATTCCTGAATATCCTTAAGACGACAAGAAGATCCGTTAATCATATATTCACTTTCTCCAGAGCGATAAACCCTTCTTGTTACAGTTACTTCTTCAAATTCTATAGGAAGTTTGTGATCGGAATTATCCATGGTTAATGTTACATATGCATATCCAAGAGGCTTTCTCATTTCAGTTCCCGAAAAGATAATATCCTCCATCTTAGAACCTCTAAGTTGTTTTGCGCTTTGTTCCCCTAATACCCAGCGAACGGCATCGGCTATATTACTTTTACCGCTACCGTTTGGACCAACGATGGCGATAATACCGTCATTAAATTCGAGTAACATTTTATTTGCAAAGGATTTAAACCCATGTACTTCTATACTTTTTAGATACATATAGTGTCTCCCATCCATTTAACCTTAGAACGGTTAATAAACTCTGCCGCTCGTAATTTATATCATTTATTTTGAAGCTTTTTAATTGCTTGCATGGCTGCTTCTTGCTCTGCCGCCTTCTTTGTCTTTCCTACGCCTAAACTTACCTGCTTATTCCCAATTAATAGAGCCATAGTAAAGGATTTATTGTGGTCAGGACCTTGTTCAGATATAAGCTTATAACGAATTTTTTCCTTATTATTATCATTTTGAATGATTTCTTGTAAGATAGTCTTGCTATCAAAAAAGAGTTCCTTATCTTCTACATTGTTAAGAATATTTTCTCTTATAAACTCTTTTGCATTAGTAAAACCACCGTCAAGATAAATAGCACCGATAATAGCCTCCAAGGTATCGGAAAGAATGGATTCCCGTTGTCTTCCTCCAGAGGAGTCCTCTCCCTTACCCAGAAGCAAGAAATCTCCTATGTTCATATCCCTTGCACAAGATGACAGAGTCTGTTCACAGACGATACTGGCTCTAAGCTTTGTTAAATCTCCCTCTGACAAATCTTTATGCTCACAGTAGACATATTCACTGGTTACAAGCTCTAATACAGCATCTCCAAGAAATTCAAGACGTTCATTGTTATCTTCCTTGTTCATCTTCATTTCATTAGCATAAGAGCTATGGGTCAAGGCATGGAGTAAGAGCTCGTCATCACGAAAACCATATCCTATTTTATTCTCCAACTTTGAAAGGGAGGTTTCGGAGTTTTTTTCTATTTGCATGATCAATCCTCCAATATAAATTAAATTAAATCGTAACATACAACGGAGGATTTATCCTCCCTGGCTAATACCATAATATTGAATTAAAAGCCCATTAAATAAGGCGGACCTTATTCACAGGGCTTTTACCTAACACTTACACTAACATAATTAATAAAAATTTAGTTTGTTGCATTTTTAATTTGCTCTACGGCATCCCCAACAGTTAAAATATTTTCAGCTTCTTCATTTGCGATTTCGATATCGAATTCCTCTTCGATGCCCATTATAATCTGAAACAAATCTAGAGAATCGGCACCAAGATCATCAACAAAAGTAGTATCCATCGTTATCTCATCGGCATCCACATTCAATACTTCACTGATAATTTTTTGCAGCTTTTCAAATTCCATATTCATTCACCCTTCTTTATATAATATTTATTCTATTTCTTTTAAATTTTCTTCTATTTTTTCTTTGATTCTCTGTTCGGTAAAAGTTACGCATTGTATAATTGAGTTTCTTATTTCAATGCTTTTAGAGCTCCCATGAGTTTTAACCACTAAACCCTTTAGCCCCAATAAAGGAGCACCGCCATACTGTGAAGAATCAAAGGCTTTTAAAGTATTTTTTAACGCTGATTTGCTAAGTAGTGCACCAATCTTACTCCTTATAGAGCTCATGAGTCCTTCTTTAACCTTCTTCATAAGAGCCATTCCAAGTCCTTCATACAGCTTTAATATTACATTTCCAACAAATGCTTCGCATACTATAACATCTGCATGGCCGTAAGGAATGTCTCTAGCTTCGATACTTCCGATAAAATTAATATCCGATAATTCCTTCAGTAAAGGAAATGTTTCTTTCACCAATGAATTTCCCTTTTCTTCTTCCGCACCGATATTAACAATTGCTACTCTTGGATTTTTAATTCCCAATACATTCTCCATGTAGATGGAACCCATTTTAGCAAATTGTACCAGGTGAGTGGGTCTAGCGTCGACATTCGCGCCGCAATCAACCAATAAAGAGACGCCTGCTATAGTAGGAATAAGAGGAGCAAGGGGAGGACGTTCCACACCCTTGATTCTTCCTATAATCAGTTGTCCACCTGCAAGAACTGCACCTGTACTACCTGCGGATACAAATGCATCTGCTTCACCTGTTTTTACTAAATTAAGTGCTACAACTATAGAGGAATTCTTTTTGCGACGAATTGCAAGTACAGGAGACTCGTTATTCGAGATATTATCCTCGGCATTTACAATAATTATACGCTCTTTGTCATATTCATATCCGGCAAGCTCTTTTTTTATAAGATCCTCTTTGCCCACAAGAAGCACCTTAATGTCATCTTTGTCATTTATTGCTTGTACAGAGCCTTTAACTATTTCTTTAGGAGCGTTGTCGCCTCCCATTGCGTCAACCGCAATCGTAATCGCTTTTTGCATAGTCACTCCTATCTGCATTTATGTATGCTATGTAGTGCTTATACATAAGTACAGTACATATCCTTAAGTACTGCCTAAACCATGTATAAAGTTAAATTATGTATCTCCTAGCTAATCTATAAATTAATATACTCGATATCATATGAAAAATCAACATATAATTTGCTTTTATTACTAGGTATAGAAAATAAGCTGTTTCATAATTTAATAGGGCTTATATGTATTACCACACACACTGATTAGTAGTACAGATACCATAATATGTATCTCTTATACGGACTAAAGTCCGTAACGATTATACATATTATGATATCAGTTCTCCTAAATGTGTATTTTGGTAATACATATAAGCCCTTTCGTAATTATGAAACAGCTAATAACTATTGTTTTACATAAAAGAATGACTTTAGGCTTTGAAAGCCAAGCTGATTTGCTTGTAGCATCTGCTCAGTACTTCCTACGAACAATATTGCATTCTTTTTTAGAGCTTGCCTAAAATTATTATATATACGGTTCTTAGCTTCATCTGTGAAGTATATAAGTACATTACGACATACGATCAAATCGCAATCTGCAGGATATGGATCCTTCAATAAATCATGTTGTTTAAAATCAACACATGCTTTAATTTCATCAGCTATCTTATAGGCTTTATCATTAACCTGAACAAAATATTTATTAATATACTCTATAGGCAGATCTTTCAGGCTTTTTTGATGATAAATTCCAATCTTTGCTTTCTCAATTACTAGCCTATCAATGTCTGTAGCAATTATTTTTATCTTGCTAAGAGGCAAAAAATTTGATAATAGCATTACCAGTGAATAAGGTTCATCACCTGTTGAACATGCGGCACTCCAAATCTTAAGTTGTTTTCCAAAACAATTGAAGATATAGGGGATGATTTCATTCTCTAAAACCTTCCATTGTTCCGGATTGCGATAAAACTCAGACACATTGATTGTAATATAGTTAATGAATTCATCATAAAAAACTTTTTCACTTTTTAAAATCTGAACATAGCTAGAATAAGATGTTATGCCATGTTTTGTTATCAAAGAGTCTATCCGACGCTTCATCTGTCGTTCTTTGTATGAATTCAAATCTATATTAGTAAGTTGAAAAATAGATTCTTTAAATGCTTCATAACTCCCCAGCACATCGGTTTCTCCTTTGTAATATATTTGGTACTATTATGCTTCATCTGAAGGAGCTTCTTCGGTTTCTTCTGCGATCTCTTCTACAGGATCTTCTTGGACTTCCTGAGTAGCAGCTTCTTCTACAGGAGCTTCTTTGTCTTCTTCAGTATAATCCTCTACAGGAGCCTCTACTGCTTCCACAGCAGGGTCTTCTTCCGAAACAGGATCAGATGAATCTGCATACTCCATTGCCTTAATGCTTAAGCTGATTTTTCTTTCATCTTTATTAAACTCTACAACTTTTGAAGTGATTTCTTGTCCGATAGAAAGAACATTCGAAGGCTTGTCAACATGCTCTCTAGATATCTGAGAAACATGAAGCAGGGCATCAATTCCTGGTTCAAGCTCTATAAAGGCACCGAAATCTGTCATACGGGCAACCTTACCTGTAACAATATTACCGTTGGCATAGTTTTCCTCTGCCTTAATCCAAGGGTTTTGATCCTCGAATTTGAGGCTAAGGGCAATTTTTTCACCTTGAATATCCTTAATAAAGGTCTTGACGGTTTCGCCAACCTTGAAAAGCTTCTTAGGATTGTCTACACGGCCCCAGGACATTTCTGAAATATGAAGGAGTCCATCTGCTCCACCCAGATCAATAAAAGCACCAAAGTCAGTAATATTCTTAACAGTACCTTCTATAGTCATTCCAACTTTGATTTTTTCAAATAATTCTTTCTTTAACACTTCTTTTTCAGCAACAATTAACTTCCTACGGTCACCAATAATTCTTCTCTTTCTCGGATTGAACTCTGTTATTACAAAATCAATCTTCTGTCCAGCATATTTGGATAAGTCCTTCTCATAACTATCCGAAATAAGACTGGCTGGTATAAACACTCTGGCTTCATCAACTATTACACTTAAGCCTCCGTTTAATACTGCGGCAACATTAGCTGAAAGAACCTCCTGGTTATTAAAGGCCTCTTCTAGCCTCTTGTTGCCCTTTTCTGCGGCAAGGCGCTTATAAGTTAAGGCAACTTGTCCTTCTCCGTCATTAACCTTAAGGATCTTTGCCTGCATTTTGTCACCGGGCTTAACTACAGTTGTCAAATCTAAATTAGGGGTATTGGTATATTCATTTCTAGTGATAATACCTTCCGACTTGTAGCCTATATTTAAGATGATCTCATCTTCTTTTACACCCAAGACAATTCCTTCCACAACATCACCGTTGCTGATTTTTACTACATTTTCTTCCTCCAATAATTGTTCAAAACTCTTTTCTGACATAACGGTAAGAACCTCCTTGATAATATTGTGTGGGGTCGATGCCCCTGCTGTAATACCTACATTCCGAAAAGATTTGAACGAATTCAAATCCAAGTCATCTGGTTTCTGTATATAGTAAGTATTTGCACATTCTTTCTTACAAATCTCATAAAGCTTCCTGGTGTTGGAGCTTTCTTTACTACCAATTACAATCATAGCGTCAGATTTCTTAGCCAACTCATAGGCTTCAGATTGTCTTGACTGCGTCGCATTGCATATGGTATTTAAAACAAATATATCATAACCTTTTTTTGATATTATTTCAACTAATTCTTGAAATCTATTGTAATTAAATGTCGTCTGAGCAACTATACAAAGCTTTGTCTCCAAAGGTAAATCAAGTAACCTTGCTTCATCTGGATTCTCAATAACAGTGAAATTATCATTATTGCACCATCCGATGATGCCTTTTACTTCAGGATGTTGGCTGTTTCCAACTATAATTATATGATGCTCATCATGTTTGCTTACTGTTTTGTGTATCTTCTTGACAAATGGACAAGTAGCATCCACAATTTTATGGCCATAGGAAGCAAGCTCATCAAGGAGATTTTTAGATATACCATGAGAGCGTATGATTATTGTTCCCTTGGGTAATCCATTTAATTCTTCGAGAGTCTCTATTACCTTTACTCCTTTACTCTTAAGATCCTCCACAACAACCTCATTATGGATTATCGGACCATAAGTATAGATATGGCCTCCGTTTTTTATTTCCTCATATACGACATCAACTGCCCGCTGTACTCCAAAACAGAATCCGGCGCTTTCGGCAATCTCTAAATTCAATATTCCAGCTCCTTATTTATGATGTTTTGTTGATAATATTTTATTATGGTTTCTGCCACTTGATCTATAGTCATCTGGGAGGAATCAACTAAGATAGCATCATCAGCCTGCTTTAAAGGTGCAAATTCTCTGTTCATATCACGCATATCCCGTTCTATGATATCTTTTTCTATCTCATTAATATCGGCTGTAACTCCTCTTTCTTGAAGCTCTAGAAATCTTCTTCTAGCTCTTTCTATACTGCTAGCAGTAAGATATATCTTTAAATCGGCATCAGGAAGTACAAAGGTTCCGATTTCTCTGCCATCCATAACTACATTAGCCTTTTTTGCAAGGTTTCTTTGTAACTGTACAAGCTTTAACCGAACCACAGGATATACAGAAGATGCACTAGCCATATTACCGACCTCCTCGGTACGAATAAGGTGGCTTACATTCTCACCGTTTAATAATACCTGTTGTTCACCCTTCATATATTCTATGGTAACTTCGACATTATCGCAGGATTTTTCAATTTCATCCTTGTCTGTCACAGCAATATTGTTTCTAATAAAATACAAGGCTAAAGCTCTATACATTGCACCTGTATCAACATATATAAAATTCAAATGTTTTGCAACCTTCTTAGCAATCGTACTTTTTCCTGCTCCGGCAGGTCCGTCAATAGCTATGCTGTAATGCTTCATCTTAAGCCTCCATCAATTATGCTGATTCTCTTTGTCTAATCCGCTTATTCGCGCAGAAAAGTTAGTTCGCGGATTAGTAGCTCAAGGATTTAGTCCTTTCTAAGGTTCAGCTTGCTGAACCTTTACGCGTTTGCACTTATCCAAAGGTTCGGTTTTATCGAACCGATTCCCCGGCCAAATAGCCGGTAGACCAGGCTATCTGAAGATTAAATCCGCCGGTTAAAGCATCTAAATCAAGAAGCTCACCGACAAAATACATATTCTTAATAAGCTTGGATTCCATAGTTGAAGGATCGACTTCCTTAACACTAACTCCACCTTTCGTAATAACTGCTTGGTTATATGGAGCAAGCTTAGTTATATTAAATGTAAAATTCTTTAGCAGGTGAACAAGGTTAAGTCTTTCTTCCTTTGTAATTGAATTTACCTGCTTTTCAGAATTTATTGAACTTAGAGGAATAATAACATCTATTAGTTTATTTGGCAATAGGTGGCTTAAAGAATTCTTAAACTGCTTGTTTTTAAATTCATCGAAATCTCGGAGTATTCTTGTGTCAAGTTGCTGAAAAGTAAGGGCTGGCTTAAGATCAATGCTAATAGTGAGTGCATCCTTATGATTTATATAAGGGATTATATAGCGACTAGCACTTAATATAATCGGTCCACTGACACCGAAATGAGTAAATAAAAGCTCACCAAAATCCTTATATATCTCCTTTTGTCCGGATCTTATGGTAATAGATATGTTCTTTAAAGATAAACCCATAAGATCCTTGATGTATGTTTCAGAGACATAAAGAGGTACCAGTGAGGGGGATAAATCAGTAATGGTATGGCCGACTTTTTTTGCAAATTTATATCCGTCTCCTGTAGAGCCAGTAAGGGGGTAAGATAGCCCTCCTGTAGCAATTATTACAGAATTACCATACATCTCCTCATGATTATTCTTTAGTTTAATACCTCGGAATTTTCCATCATTTATAATAATATCACTTACCTCGCTATTATAGCGAATATCTACTCCTAGGCGCACTAATTCGTCTCTAAGAACGGAAATCACATCGGATGATTTATCAGACAAAGGAAATACACGGTTTCCTCTTTCAATTTTTGTTTTCAGCCCAAGCTTTTCAAAAAAATCAATTACATCAAATGTGCTTAATTGATAATATGCCTTATATAGGAATTTGGGATTGGATATTACATTCTCAAAAAATGTATGTCTATCGTCACAGGCATTGGTAAGATTACATCTACCTTTACCTGTAATATATAGCTTTTTACCAAGCTTCTCATTCTTTTCTAATAAAATAACCTTATGACCAGATCTGGCAGCTGATATAGCTGCTATCATACCGGAGGCACCGCCTCCTATAACAAGAATTTCTTTCATTATTACTACCATTCTTCCTTGTAAGTACTTATATTTTCGCTTACTATAATTGTTTTTGATTAATATAGAATAGCTTGAACCACTCATGACTAAAGTCATGAGTGTTCTTAGTTGCACTTATAAATTTAGGTAATTGTCGAATACATGTATAGTATCGCAATTACCTATAGTTTGTCAAAATAAATTATTTTTCAAAAATAAGCAGATTAGCAACTCAAGGACTACGTCCTTTCGTTCGCGTTGCACTTATCCATGGAATCCATAATACTTTATTACACAAGCAAGCTTGCGCATAAAGTATTATGATTCCATGGACTAATCTGCTTATTCGCGAAATTTAGTCCTCGAAATAGATCTCATCCAATCCAAGTTCTATGTGGCCACTGACATATGGTCCGCCTTCAACTCGATATATGACCTTATTATAGTCATCTAGGTTTTCTGTAAGACTTTGCGCTATTGCATTTAGAATAGCATTCTCAGTACCTGAACCCACATTACTAAGAGGAGGCTGATCCGAATAGAAGCTGACAATTACTGTATCATCCTGCGTAGTAACGCTTTCAATACCTATAACAAGTGATTGATCTGCCATGGAATCCACCACGGTATTTACTATTAATTCAGGTGTTATTTCACTATCTGCAGGAACTAAGGCCGAAACCAGATCCAGATCCGCATTACTATTCACAACATAAATTAATAACTCAATATTTCTAATAGGTTGTATGACAGTTGGTGTAGGTGTATCACTATCTGAAGAGTTATCATCAAGATTGCTCTCGGAATCATCTATATCTTTGTTATCAGAAGCATCTATATTGATAATATCATCATTTTTTTCTACAATATTATTTGGTTTGTCGGTGTCTTTAAAAATTTTCAATCTAATACTACTGCATCCTGTAAATACAAAGATACTAATTAAGATAAGTATCAATACGATGTTCTTATTGTAACGTCTCATAATAACCTCCTCAATAAGATGAAAGTTTATATTTCCTATAACGGAGGTTATACCTCCTTTCAATAAACTTTAACAACATTCTTTCCATTGATACTATTATATGTGACAACTGTGTCATTTCTATGGTATTATTATAACGAATTTGTGTTATTAATCATATATCTCCAGTATGCTTCTTCGTATTAAATCTAAAGCAGCAACCACACTATGTTCTCTGATTTTTTCTCTGCTTCCTTTAAAATGTCGTTGACTGATAAAGGTTTTACCACTAATATGACAGGATATATAGACAAGGCCTACAGGCTTTTCTTCTGTTCCACCTCCCGGCCCGGCTATACCGGTCACGGCAATACTAACATCACAACCCGAGGCTTTTACAGCACCTATTGCCATTTCTCTGGCCGTCTCTTCACTTACGGCACCATGTGTCTTTAAAATATCAGGATTTACCTCAAGATATTTTATTTTTGCTTGATTGGAGTAAGTAATAAAGCCTTCCTTAAATGTATCAGAAGCACCTGCCACATTCACGATTCTTCCTGAAAGCAGTCCGCCTGTACATGATTCGGCTGTTACCAAAGTCAGATTGTGTTTAATTAAAAGCCTTACGACAGCTTCTTCAAGAGTTTCATCCTCGTCTGTAGTATAGATATTATTAGAAAATCTAGATTTCATTTCATCTATTATAGGATTTATAAGATTTATGCCTTCCTCTTCATTATTAGCTTTGGCAGTAATTCTAAAATGAACCTCGCCACCCTTTGCATAGGGTGCGATTGTTGGATTGCTTTGACCTTCAATCAAATCAATAAGCATAGTTTCTGCCGTGCTTTCACCGATACCACAGATTTTTACCATCCTGGTAATAAATACTTTGTCTTGAAGGTTTTTTAGGTATGGCAGAATATTATTCTCAAACATGGGAATCATCTCAAGGGGTGGTCCGGGAAGAAGAAGTATTTTTTTATCCTTATCCTCTACTATATATCCTGGAGCACTCCCATATTCGTTGTCTATTACGATTGAATCTTCTATTTTTAAGGCTTGCTTCCAGTTGTTCTCAGTAATTTTAGCCAAGCCCTTAGGAATTATCTTGTTAGTAGTGATAATTCGGTCTAAGTATGACTGAATCCTTTCGCGGGAATGTTCATCCATAATAACTCTTCTTTGAAGGACTTTAGCTAAAGTCTCCTTGGTAATATCATCAGAAGTAGGGCCAAGACCACCGGTTAGGATCACTATGTTTGAACGATTTAGGGCTGTTTCTATGGCTTCATATAATCTTGCTTCATTATCGCCGATTGTAACCTGGTGATACATTGAAAAGCCCAGCTCAGCACATTTTACTGATAAATAATTGGCATTTGTATTAACGATATTTCCAAGAAGAAGCTCTGTGCCAATACTTATTAATTCTACAATCATCTAGATATGTCCCTTCATTTATTGTTTTTACTGAATAAGATTTCATGATTTTTAAGTAAATAATCCATCATTGATATAATTGTTAAAGCCAGAGCCAGATATATTGATATGGTCTCAAGAATATTAATAAATGCAAAATCCAAATTAACAGTAAGCATAACACTCATTACTATTTGAACATTGGTTTTTATCTTCCCCCACCATCCTGCAGCCAGAACTAAACCGTTATCTGCTGCAATAGTACGAAAACCACTGACGATAAATTCTCTACCAATTATAATAATAGCTACCCAGCTGGGCATTTGATGGGTTTCCACAAAGCAAATAAGTGCTGAGCTAACCAACAACTTATCCGCTAAGGGATCCATGAATTTTCCGAAGTTAGTGATTAAATTGTTCTTTCTTGCAATATATCCATCTAATGCATCTGTAATAGCTGCTAAGGTAAAGATAACTCCGGCAATATATCTCCCATAGGGTATCTGCTCTACCAACATGAATACTAGGTATAATGGTATCATTAACACTCGGGCGGTTGTAATTTTATTGGGCAAATTCATTTTTTTGCACTTCCTTTCACAATTTCTCCAATTAAATCATAGTTATTAGCTCCGGTAACCTTGGCTTCTATGATGTCACCGGACATAAGCTCTTCCTCGGAGTTTATGAAAATGTAACCATCAACCTGTGGTCCGTCCATATAGGTTCTTCCTACATATACTTGATCCTTGTCTGCGATTCTTCCTTCGATTATAACATCAAATACTCGGCCTATATGTGATGAAGAAACCTCAAATACGATGGATTGCTGAAGTTCCATTAATTCCTTCTGTCTTTGCTTCTTTATCCTTGCTGTTGTTTGGGGCTTTAAAAGAGCAGCTGGAGTATCCTCCTCCTTAGAGTAAGTAAAGACACCTAATCGATCAAATCTCAGCTCTTCTATAAAGTCTAATAACTCTTTGTGTTCTTCTTCTGTTTCTGTAGGAAATCCTGTTATCAGAGTAGTTCTAAGTGTAATATCAGGTATTTTTTTTCTAAGCTGATTTACAATATTAATAATATCATCTTTGGTGGTTTTCCTTCCCATCATCTTTAATATCCTGTCTGAGCAATGCTGAATGGGTATATCAAGATAGTTGCATATCTTAGGCTCTGATCTTATCGTCTCTATAAGCTCTCCTGTAATTTCTTCAGGATAACAATACAATAATCGAATCCACTCTATACCACGGATCTCACATAGCTTTCTTAACAGGTCTGGTAAGGATTTCTTGCCATATATATCAACTCCATACAGGGTTGTCTCCTGAGCCACCAAAATCAATTCCTTGATACCCTGAGAGGCAAGGTATGTTGCCTCATCTAGAAGCTCTTCCATAAGCCTGCTTCTATAATTTCCTCTAACCTTTGGAATAATACAATAAGTACAATGCTTATCGCATCCCTCAGCTATTTTTAAATATGAGTAATGAGTTCCTGTTGATAATACTCTGTTTGATTTGCTTTTAGGTAGTTCTTTAAGGTCGGCAAAGTATGTATATTTATTGCCCTCTAATACTTCTTCTACTACTTGCAATATTTCTGTAAATGCAGCGGTGCCTAAAAGGGCATCCACTTCAGGGATTTCCTCCAGTATCTCATCCTTATATCTTTCTGCCAGACATCCGGTAACGATTAAGGCCTTAAGCTTGCCGCTTTCTTTGTATTTAGCCATCTCCAATATAGTTTGGATACTCTCTTCCTTGGCATCATGGATAAAACAGCAGGTATTTACAATGATTATATCTGCCATTTCTTCCTCATCTGTGATTCTGTATCCGTTATCATGAAGGATACCTAGCATGTTCTCACTATCCACTAGGTTCTTATCGCAACCTAATGATATAAAAAATATGTCCATATTATGTGCTCCATTTTTCTTTATTTGATACCAGGTACAAAATCAGTATCTGGTACCATGTATCAAGCCCTAGCAGATTCAAGGCAATTATTCATAAGCATTGCTATTGTCATAGGACCAACGCCACCCGGAACCGGAGTAATAGCGCTTACCTTCTCTATAACATCATCATAATCCACATCACCGCAGAGCTTATTATCCTCATTTCTATGCATGCCTACATCTATTACTACAGCACCTTCCTTAACATATTCATGTGTTATAAATTTGGGTTTTCCGATAGCTACGATTAATATATCAGCTCTGCTTGTAATTTCAGAAAGATTTTTTGTTCTGGAATGACAAACAGTTACTGTGGAATTTTCTCTGAGCATAAGCATTGCCATAGGTTTTCCCACTATATTACTTCTGCCTACAATAACACATTCCTTACCTTCCATAGCAATATTATAACGCTTTAAAAGCTGAACGATACCTGCTGGGGTACAGGATATAAATCCTTTTTGTCCTATACTTAATCTGCCAACACTCTGAGGATGAAAGCCATCAACATCTTTATCAGGAGATATGGTCTGTATTATTCTATCCTCATCAATATGCTTTGGCAAAGGTAGTTGTACCAGTATTCCATGTACCTCTTTTTGATTATTAAGCTTATTGATAAGTTCTATAAGCTGTTCCTGACTTGTATCCTCAGGAAGCTCATAAGATAAGGATTTGATACCGATATATTCACAGGCCTTTTTCTTGTTATTAACATATACGGTTGAAGCTGGGTCAGCTCCTACCTGAATAACACAGAGGCAAACCTCAATATTCTTTTCTCTTAACTGCTCTACTTGATTCTTTAATTCATCCTTAATCTCTTTAGATGTTTTCTTACCATCAATAATAATCGCCATATACTCTCTCCTGACTTTAAAGTAATTTATATATCTTACAATATTCGTTAACCTAAATGCTTTAACATATTCTCATTCTAATATATTACCTTGAATATCACAAGAGTGATTATTTTATGTAATAGGAAATGCATAGAATCTGCAAAGACTTTTTTGTTTTATGATTTATTACAGAAATATTACAGATTCATGAAATTTAGCTTGTATTTTAGACCAATATTAGATAGAATTGGAATGTAGGCTTAGTTTGATTCGAAGGAGTAATAATGAAACCTAATATGAAAAGATCAATTATAATTACAATTATATATTGTATGGGAATTGGTGCCTTAACTTTTTTTATCGGAGCATTATATCCGATTAAAAATAATGATGGTGTGGCTGAGGCTTTAAATAAAGACAAAGGGATAATCTTTGCTTCTGACAATAATAAAACCGACTTAGAGAAAGATGCATCCAAGAGTGACAAGTATATGCCCGGTTCAGCACTGGCATCTACCGTTACCGCAACACCTATACCGACTCCTGAGGTAACACCAACCCCTGCACCTACTGCTATACCCACTCCGTTACCTGTATATGAAATGACTGTTGGTGGTTATCCGGAGATAGAGAAATTCTTTCAAGATTATTATGTGGCATGGAATTCCTGTGATTATGGATTGATAGAATCTCTCAATACTCGAACCGATAATTTAACCTCCTTATCTGACCTGCAAAAGGAGACTCAATTCCTTGATGATATCAGAGACCTTACTTGCTATGTAACTAAAAGCTATGAGGAAGGCACATATATTGTATATGTCTATTATGAGATGAAATATGTGAATATAAAGACAACTCTTCCAAAGTTGGACAAGTTCTATCTAATAACAGACGATACGGGAAATCTAAATATATTTAATTCTGATATGGATGATACCTTAAAGACATATTATGATGAAAAAGATCAAGACGAAATGATAAGTAGTATAATTAAAACCACAAAAGAAAAAGCTGATGCTGCTTTAGAAAATGATGAGGATTTACGTGTTTACGTTGAAGCACTAAAGAGATATTAAATAATAATATAATAAGCCCTGAGTGAGGATATATCCAGAAAATTTCTCACTCAGGGCTTATCAATAATCATTAATCTCTATAGTAGTTTATTAAGCAGCCTTTTAAAATAATTTCTCTTTCATCTTCTGTAAGTTCTCCAAGGGATAGTGAAAACTCTTTCATGTCTTTATTCACCACATAGGCTTTTATATCCCCTGATTTATTCAAAACGGCATCTTTAATATTCTTGATAAAGAGATAATCACCCTTATCAAATGGTAAATCACCATCTAATACAAAAGGAAGCATACCCCAATTAATCAGATTTGAACGATAGCGCTTTGTCGCATATTCTTTAGCGATATTGGCGAAGCCGCCTAGAACTTTCTGGCAGCTTGCTGCCTGCTCTCTTGCTGAACCATCTCCTGGTTTTACAGCATATATAGTACTACCTATCTGAGTGTTTGCTATGCTGATTTCAAATTTCTTATTAATAGCCTCATAGACACTCTTTAATTCAGGATTTGCGCTTATGATGCTCTCTCCTGCCAGCCTGGTCTTCTCAACCTTTTGAACCTCTTTTGCACGACCTACATATTCAGGATCCTTTCTAGATAAGGTATATTCAGCAAGACCCAATGGATTTGACCTATATGATGAGGTTTCACCTGAAGGGATGAGCTCATCTGTAGTAGTTACAGGATCGTGTATTACTGACACTACCTTTAGTATTATGTCATTGGTTAGCTCGGACATCTTAGGCCAATCTACAATTCCAGGGCCTCTCTTTATTTCTACTGTCGTATCCGGCTTAAGCGCTCCGTCATATACTCTATTCTCATATATTCTACTGTCGTAGAAGTATTTTGGTTTTCCGAATTTAATATCAATATTCTCAGCAGAGGTCAAGTATCCCTGATTAGCAGCTGTTGCTGCAATTGAACGGGCATCCATCAGAGCAACAGATGCAATTTGTCCGCTTGTTATCTTTGAGCCTTCTCTGTTAGGGAAGTTTCTGGTAGTATGCCTTATACTTAAGCCATTATTGGCAGGAGTGTCTCCTGCTCCAAAACACGGGCCACAAAATGCTGTGCGGATACTTGCACCGGCTGCAGTAAGCTTGGCTATAGCCCCGTTTTTTACAAGCTCCATGAATATAGGCTGACTTGCTGGATATACACTTAAGGAGAATTCATCGGTTCCAATAAAGCTTCCGTTTAATATATCAGTGGCATCACATATATTCTCAAAGCTACCTCCGGCGCAACCTGCGATGGTACCTTGTTCAACATACAGTTTACCGTTTCTTACCTTATCCTTTAAGGTATACTTTACCTTATTATCTAAACTGATTAATGCGTTTTTCTCCACTTCATCTAGAATATCATAAAGATTTGCATTTAGCTCATCTATGGTATAGGCATTACTTGGATGGAATGGCATGGCTATCATAGGCTTAATCTGAGACATATCAACATATACCATACCATCATAATAAGCAGTCTGTTCAGGCTTGATATATTTAAATGCATCAGGTCTCTTATGTAGCTCATAGTATTCTTTGACCGCATGGTCTGTTACCCATATAGAGGATAAGCAGGTGGTTTCCGTTGTCATAACATCAATACCAATCCTGTAATCCATGCTTAGGTTCTTTATCCCGTCCCCTACAAACTCCATAACCATATTATTTACATAGCCATTTTTAAAAACAGCCTTAATAATAGCTAATGCTATATCCTGGGGTCCAACACCTTTTCTTGGTGATCCGGTTAAATATACTGCCACTACCTTTGGCATGGGTATATCATAGGTCTTTTCAAGAAGCTGCTTTACCAGCTCCGGACCGCCCTCTCCCATTGCCATACATCCCAAGGCCCCGTAACGTGTATGACTGTCAGAGCCTAAGATCATAGCTCCGGTTTCAGCCATCATTTCACGGGCATATTGATGTATTACTGCCTGGTGAGCAGGTACATATACACCACCGTACTTTTTGGCACTGGATAACCCAAACATGTGATCATCCTCATTTATGGTTCCGCCAACTGCACACAAGCTATTATGGCAATTTGTTAATACATAAGGAAGCGGAAACTTCTCAAGTCCACTAGCTCTGGCTGTCTGAATAATCCCAACATATGTAATATCATGAGATATTAGTTTATCAAATTTAATTTTAAGATTCTTCATGCTCCCTGAGGTATTATGACTTCTAAGTATTTTATATGCCATAGTACCTAATCTGGCCTTTTCCTTACCTATACTATCATCACCCATTTTCTGAGATAGGGTTAAAGTAGCATGAGCCGAATCGGGGGTTATTTCTGTACCGTTTGTCAGATATACACCATTGTCGTATAATTTAATCATTCTTTTCTCC
>SHOH01000306.1 GCA_004294845.1 Anaerolineaceae bacterium | reverse complement strand
GGTTATAGTAAGATAAAAAACTTTGATTATTTATATTCACTTCCTAATGGGAGTCAGAAAAAGGTGTACAGTGATAGCGTAACAGACAATGGATCTATAAGGTTTCGGGTTCCAACAGAGATAAAGGTTCCAAGTGTAGTAAATGTTAGTGTTTATTATAAAAAGTCAGTATCTGGTATAATTCCTGTTACAGTAAAAGCTATTAATACAGATACAGGGGCAGAAATAAAGACTCTTAAAACAGGGGCTGTACCTGCAGGAGATCCGTATAATTATACGGTAAGTGAGACAACCATCATATCAGGCGGTATAACCTATGATTTTACAGGTGAATGGAAGTGGCAGTATAAGAAGAACACACCCTCTGCACCTATAGTAACAAGTTCAGGAAGTGGAACAAGTGTAAGCTTTAATGTTCCATCCGCTGATGAGATAAAGGATGGTATTACCGTATATGTACATTATAAAGAAGGTGAACCTAGTGCCGATGAAGTAACTCTTAGGGTAATTATGGTATCAAGAGTAGGTGCATTAATTGAGGAAATATCAAGAGAAACAGTATCAATAGGACAAGCTATAAGTAAATCTATTCAAAATAGCAGAACGGTAAGAGGAGTTACATATCAGTATCAGAATAAGTGGGATTATACCTATAATACATCCTCAGGAGATACCACAAAGATAGGTTCAGGTATTACCGCATCATTTACAATACCATCTAATACAAAACTAGGAACAGTAGTTACATTAAAACTGTACTATGATTTAATACAGGAAGTAGTGATTCCGGATCCTGCACCTCCTATTGTGTTACCGATTGACACACCATCCCCTTATGCTGTGATTAATGGGGATAAATATAATTCCTCATATTTCTTTTCTAAGGATGGCATATCCACTACAGAAAGCCAATATGTAACAGTAAGGACTAAGGAATATCTTTTAGGATATAGGCTTGTTAATAAGACCGGTAAGGTTACATTTGTCGTGCCTGTTACCATGAATTATACCTTGAAATATTATACTGCAACACCGGAAGAATTTTTAGAAAATGGACCTGTGGAAGTAACAGAAATAGTT
>SHOH01000305.1 GCA_004294845.1 Anaerolineaceae bacterium | reverse complement strand
TTTTTCTCATCTCCGGTGTTAAAAGGGGTCTGAGTTGATGCAAGTATGATTTCGCTATCCTCATCTACTATGATATGGTCCTTGTAGCCTCTTTTGATATTACCGGGAGATTTATGGGCAATACGCGCATCCGGATCGACTACACTTACAATCTTATCCTTTTTGTTATTCAGGTATTGATCAATAATGTCGTAACATATTCCAAAGGCTTCCCTATACTTATTATTCGTTTGGAGTTCACTGTCTGTTTTAAGATAGAGATATTGCAGATGTTTTCTGGCTATTTCAAAATGTCTCTTGGCATTGACGTTTTCATTGTTTTCATACTCCCTGTGAATATCAGCCTCAAATTGTTCCATCAGTTGCTTCGCCAAGCTTTCGTTGAATTTTTCGACTTCTTTTATTACTTTCTTAAAGGCATTTCCAATGAGCTTCTTATCCGAAGGATAATTGACATTAGCTGCTACATCAGTTGTATCGATGATAAATCGTCTGCTCTTTACCAGGTCTTTTTCAATACAAGACTTTACTATCTCGTTAAAGAAGGTATCAAAGTCCTCTTCTCCAAGCCTCTTAACCCTGAAGTAACTGATGGTTGTGTCATCAGGAACCTCATCATCAATACCAAGCCCCAGAAACCAGCGGAAGGCCACGTCGGTATTGATTCTATCGGCAACTTCAACATCAGACAAATTGTACAGATATTCTAAGAGTAAAATCTTAACCATCATGACAGGGTCTTTTGAGCCACGCCCGACATTACTGTATTTGTCCTTAACTTTTTCATATACAAACGAGAAATCTATGATGGAATCTATTTTTACAAGCAGATGATTCTTAGGGATAAGCTTTTCAAATATCATATGATTGAATATATCGATTTGCCCACTTTTTTTCTTTAGCATAAAACCTATAACCTCCGTATTTTCAATGCTTCTGATACTCTAATTATATCATAAAACATACAAAGAACGAAGCAATTTATGGAAATGCGGAAGGGGTCTAAGCTCATCCAAAACCCTCTATTGCATAATTATTTTTTGCATTGTATATTTATTACAAAGCTTTAGTTTTTCGGAGCTTTC
>SHOH01000304.1 GCA_004294845.1 Anaerolineaceae bacterium | reverse complement strand
AATTCCAAAACATGAGATGGAATTTCAGAAATCTAAAAAATTACAAATCTCACAGAGTATCTGCATACCCCTTTACTGCTTCTCTTTCAGAATTAATGAGAAATAGAGTTATTTACTAATATGTATTGTATTGTCCTGTTTTTAATTTACATTAAATTGATTTAAGTGTAAACCTATTTCAGAACTAGACAGTATCAATAAGTATAAATGGTTTATACTTATCCACTTCCCGTTTATTATCCGCTTATATCCGGTTTATATTACCTTTATTATCGGCTTATGTTTGAATAAGCATGTTTTATACATAGTATAAGCTTTTTCTGGATATATAATATTTAAGATAGTGCCTCTGAAGGTTGCTTTTGTGCACAATTTTGGTTATATTGGACTATATATAAATCTTAATATTATGGCAAAAGGTTCGATTTTTGGTACCCTATCGGGTAAGATTGGCAATGTGGTTGTTTATGAGAGGAATGGCAAGCAAATTGTGAGATCAAACCCTAAGCAACGCGATCCGAAAACTCCGGCACAGTTGGCTCACAGGTTAAAATTTTCATTGGCTAATAAAGGTCTTTCTCCACTTAATAATGTTATAAAAATTGGTTTTAAAAATAGTGAAAAGAGTTACAGAAAGCTTGTGGGTGAGGCTTATCACAATGCTATAATTGGCGAATATCCGAATTTCTCAATGGATTATAGCAGGATTCAGGTTGCTGAGGGTAAGGTTCAACTTCCTTCCAACATTCAAATGAGTTATGAGGAAGGCTCTAACATAGTTGGCTTCATATGGGATACACAAATTGCGGATACTGCTATTAATAGCAGACCTGACGATCATGTGAACATTGTGTGTCTGAATTCAATCTTTCTGGCAGAAATGCACACATTCAACATTTCTAAACGATCTGATGGTAAAGCTTTTTTTGAGCTCCCTATCGGTTGGAAGCCTGAAGATCTTAATTTCTGGATATTTATTACCTCTTATGACTTATCGGAAAACTCTGACAGTATATATCTTTCTATTTCTCACTCCCAACCTTCCTAACCCAATAATTCAAAGTATGATTGGGGGTTTTAAGAAC
>SHOH01000151.1 GCA_004294845.1 Anaerolineaceae bacterium | reverse complement strand
AGTTATCTAAATTAACAACAAAGTAATATGGAAGAGAAGAGAATGGAAAATATATAGGATATTAGAATAATTTAATAAATAGAGAATATGTCAGGAATAAAAGTAAATGTAATGAGAGAACATTTAGAAAAAGATATGAGTTGGCTTTATGGAATTATAGGGATTTTGTTAATTGTGATGGTGTTGGGGTTATTGGTTTTTCTATTATTTTGGGCAGGACACCACGAGCAGGAAGCTATGAGGATTTGTCAAGATGGTGGTAGAAGTTATGAGTATTGTTTTAAGAATCTACATTAAGTTGTTTTATTGAGAAAATTAGTTCTTTACAATCTAAGGGGGAGTATCCAAGCAGGTAAGGGAATGCTAATAATTTAGTTGGGTGGCTCATATGGCGAAAGCCGAGCAAGGTATTATTCATATTTGCCTGTTTACACCGTTGAAGGTGCAAGTCCTTCCTCCCTCGTATGGTAGTTATTCAAGAAGGTAAGAATCGTAAACTATGGCGAGGCAGTTTGTGGTACACCTAAACCCAACCCTGTTATTGATGAGTGCGAATCTCATCACTACCATTTTGAGGTGTGCCAGTCAGTCGGGCAGTCTGGTTGGCACATTTTAGATAATTCAGTCCTATTTCTTGGCTATCAAAAAATAGCGAGGTGATAGGCTTGAGTTATTTAATTTTGTTTAATATATAAAAATGGATAAAGAAAAAATAGATAAAGAAAAAGTAGGGAAATTGTTAAAAGAGGTTAAAAAGGGGAGGTTCAAAAAGGCAAGAAAGATTTTCAATACATTGGGTTACGATGAGGTAATTCTCTCGGCTATTATGGTTTCTATGGAGGTTGAAGATGGTGGTTCTGAGTTTGATAAGTATATAGAAAAGAGAATATGGGATTGTTTCGTATCCAGAATAAAGAAACACCACCTACATACTATACAGTACTTCAGTGGTTCACCCTTATTGTTACATATTAATATATTATTGTAAACCCCCTTATATTATTAATCATAAAGAGGGGTATCAAAACTGTATGGATGATATATGGGAAAAAGCAAAAGAATTAAGGAGTTGGACAGAACACGATGGAAGTATATCTGCAACCGATATTGAAGCGGGACTACAAGAAGCATATTTAGAAATAGGTAGAGAGTTAGATAAATTAACAACAAAGTAATATGGAAGAGAAAGACAAATTATATTTACATATAAATGTTGTAATGGACAGAGATACAGATAAACAAGAGTATTTCTGGAATAAAATATCTTCATATCTTGAGTCAATGGGAATGGAGTGTTTAGGAAGTTCTGAATATCAACCAGTAGAGCGTATACCAGAGATAAAGAAACTAAAGTGTATGAATAGTCAAAAAACGAAAGACGAGTTGTGGAATAGACTATGGAAAGAATTTGGACAATTAGTGTATATGGAAGGTATGAATGAACATGTTAAAATGGGCGCAAATGGGGATTTGGTAGACTTCATCTCCCAAGAACTAGATAAAGCAAAAATAGAAGTTCTTACGGAGATATTCCAAACCTGCTATCAAGAGGATAGTAAAACAAGGGAGTTAGTAGAAGAGAAGTTATCTAAATTAAAGGATAAAAAATAAGATGAAGGAAATAACTGTTAAAAAAGAATCAAGCAGGATATGGGGGAAAGTTAGAAAAGGTAATTTGTTTTTGGAGAGGGCATTAAAAGAGTTAGGGAAGACTACTAAAAGGGTTCAGACATTATTATCTAAATTAAGTAGTAAAGAGTAGCTATGAAGAACAAGGCGACAAAAGGAAAGGAGATGGTTCAGTTTACAATAGGTATGTTGCCTGTATCGGAGAATAATGCCATAGCAAGCTCTAGGAGGGGTGGTTACAAGACCAAGCAGTACAAAGAGTGGGAGGAGTTTGTTCTTTTAACAGTAAAGGAGAAGTGTATTAAGTGTAGTGAGTGGTATGAGTGCGAGGTGGTATTTTACTTTCCCTTATACTTTAAGAATGGGAAGGTAAGGAAGAAGGATGCTCACAACATGATTAAGTATGCCATAGACACAGTACTCAATAACAAGGTGATAGACAGTAAGGGGGAGAGGATAGATGACAGCAGAATACTTGGGGGAGGTTGGACAAGTGTAGATAGCGAAGAAGAGAGGGTAGAGATAACTTTTTATACAGTAGGAGAATGTTCTTAGAAGAAAAGAGATGTGCAAGGTGTGGAAAGAGTGAGGAGTATGTAAACCTTGAACGACACCATGTGGTTAAAAGAAGCACAGGGGGAACAGATGAAGATACAATTTACCTGTGCCGAGAATGCCATAACTGGGCTGAGCACAATATAGATGAAGCAGAGAAATTGGGACTACATAAAAGAGTATATAAATTAAATAAGCAAAACAATGGAAAATTTTGAGACAACAGAACCAACGAGTGAGGGTATGGGGGAGAATGAACTCACCTTAGAGGAATTAAGTTTTGTCCACAGGGCAATACAGCACGAGTTTTTAGAAATCTGTATACCACCCATGAACAAGGAAACCTTCTCCCTAGCCTCTTCGGCGAGCAGGAAAGTACTTAATTTGATGAAAGAACAATATGATAAACAACGAAATACTAATGAGTGATATAGACCAGATTAAAGAGTCTATAGACAAAATGGATGTGGTGTCTAAAATCCTTAAGATTAAAAAGTATGTGGAAGACACCCCAGTTGGGGATTGGCAAATGGACAGAATTACAGACTATATGTTGCTTCTCTGTTCCCTTATGTACAACCTAAGCGACCTCAAGGACTACGCCTATATAAAAGCAGAGGCACTGAGCGAGGAATACAAAGACTCGGTACGAAAGGAATATATTTCTCTTAAGGAGAAAGGAGAGAAAGTAACAGACACTATGGCTAGGGCATTGGCAGAGGACAGGGCAGAGTATATAAGGGAAAAGGAATTAAAGGCAGAGTACCAAGCAAGGCAACTTAAAAGTTTGTACGACGATTCAAATCGCCTTATATCCTACACACAGACTAAGGTGAAATCAGTAGCAGACAATGAAATAAGGTCTAAAATAGAGAGGAGATAGTCTCTCTATGCGATTGTCTTGGCTACACAATAGCGAGGGCTTTCGCACAGGGAAATTATTAGATTAGATAAATTAAGCAATCAAAAAACGATGGAGGGACTAGAACCAATGGTGAGGATGTATCTTAATCAGGTACCAGTAATAAAAATAGCAGAACACTTTGGGGTTAGTAGGGAGACTGTATATTCTCGCTTAAGAACTATACCCAACTACAAAGAAGTTTCTCGCTCTTTAAGGAATGTTAAAAAGGAAAACAGACTTAAAAAGTATAGGCAACGACTTCCTGAAATACACCAACTAGCAAAACAAGGGGTGGGCATGGTAGGTATATCAGAAAAATTAAACATTCCCTACTACACTGTAAAGGCTCTTTTAAGAGGGACTAAGTACGATTCTACTCACAAGGCGAAAGAGTTCAGGGATAGGAATATCTACTCTCTATACAGGAGGGGCATGACGCAGACTCAACTTGCTAAAAAGTACAACCTTGCACAGAGTTCTATTTCAGACAGGATTAAAAAATGGGAAACTTCTCACAAGACCTCAAAACAGGTGAAAAGGCAGAAAACTTCCTCATAAAGGAATTACAAGAGGAATTACCTGGGTTAAAATCCACACAGGGTGATTTTCCCGATTATGACCTAATCTCAGATAGTGGCTACACAATAGAAGTGAAGTTTGATGCCATAAGTAGGACTACTGGTAATGTGGGGTTTGAATACGAGTGTAATAATCACCCCTCAGGACTTGCTTCAACCAAAGCCATGGAGTGGATTCATGTATACTACCTAATTGATAAATGGGTGTATTCCCGAATAAGAACAAATAACCTCAAATCATTCATAAAGGATAATTGGAATGAACTTAAAAAGGTAAAAGGTGGAGACAGGAATAGTTCTAAACTCATACTAATAGATTCCGAAGACTTCGCTAACAACTTTCCATATAAAGAAATATCATAGCCCGAGCAATGCGTGTCCAGTGTAGCTGAGTTAGACTTTTCTGGACCAGAATTAAATACGCACAGAAACTGCCTAGTTCTTATGCGATTTCTAGGAACTCACTTCACTTGCATTGCGAAAGAGCTATCAAATTGGGACTATAAAAATAACAATTTATATAGTTCCTACTATAAAATACCAAAACAACATAGAGCAGTCAAGCATTCTAGATTTGTTCCCCCTTTCTCTGTAAAAATAATATGTACGACAAACCTTTTACCCCTCCTGTGATAGCGTTTGGGCTTAGTGGAATATATATTGGCTCTTGTATACCACTTATGTTCTAGGATAGATTTACCAGAGGCTATTAGTTGTAGACTTCTTGTCTAATTTTACCCTCAACAATAGCGTAGTCAAAAGTTAGTTAAAACTTTCTGTAATATCTTTCATGCTCTTGGGAGTACCCAGTTGTCAAGGTTAAGACATTGCTGGGAATTGTCTAAAAGCACGAAAGGTTTGTGACCAAAGTTTGTATTTATACAAGGTGTCAAACTCATCAAAGAAACCACCCCTATCCTAGTTGTTAATGTTCCTATAAATGCGAAAAGCACCCATTTCTGAGTGCTTCTCTTGTATTATTGTATGATGAATAACACAACAACGAATCCTGTAAAAGAATCCTTTGACTATTCAATTGTAGTATTGTTTCATCATACATACTTTAATATACACAACCTCCTGTCTAATGTCAAGTACTTATAAGATTTGAAAGGGGGACATCTATATCATTTAAGAATATCTGTGATATCCCCCTCTCTTGTCCAACTAAACTGGAATGTAAAGAAACCTTTACAATGGATTTCCATATCTGTCGGATATCTTTACACCATGCTTTTTGTGATAATTACGATGGCACTCGACACACCAACCGACTGTATTTTCCTTACTATTACTACCCTTTTTGCATTTAGGTCGCATATGGTGAATATTCATCGTTCGGTCATTACACCTCTTGCCACATACAGGACAGATATAGTCTTGGGATATCTTAATCTCTCGCTTCCAGTCATGCTTGTGAGAATCTTTCTCAATTCCTGAAAGTTTCTCCTTGATTACCAGACACTCATGCTTACGAGCCTGTTTCCTAGCCTTTCGCTTCTTTCTTCTCCATCGCTTTGCCACAACACACCTCTTTTCGGTCTAATTCTCTTCCATTCGGATAACTGGTGTTCCTTTGCCACAAAACTCGCAAAAGTAAAAAGAATATATCACACCATTCAATTCAAACATGATTCTAATCAATCTACTGCTACACTTCATGCAAATCATTTCACACTTCCTTTCGTTGGATTATTAAAGAACATAGAGGCATAAAGCACTCTCACGGAAAGGAAAGAGTTACCAGAATCCTATAAAACTGGCTTCCTCCCTATCCGTGGCAATGCTCTATTGCTCTATAAACTCTCGCAACCTCTCTAATGCTTTTTCCTCTACTATTTCTCCGAACTCCATTACTTCTTCTATCTCATCTCTTACTGTCCTTATCCTTAATTGAAACTTATTCTCCCTCAAAAACTTCTTCCACCCTGTCTTTAATTACATACTCGATTTTAGTAAGTTCCTTTTTAGTAACTT
>SHOH01000021.1:11099-30913 GCA_004294845.1 Anaerolineaceae bacterium | reverse complement strand
CATGGAGGTAAAACCTCCGTTATAAGTAGCTTTAGTATAGCATGTATCAAGGAGGTAAAACCTCCGTTATAAGTAGCTTTAGTTTAGCATGTATCAAGGAGGTTGATATGAAGGAATTAGTTGAGGTTATTGCTAAATCACTCGTAGATCATCCCGATGAGGTTGTTGTTACGGAGAGAGAAACTGATAAGTCCATCACAGTTATACTTAAGGTGGCATCCGATGATATGGGTAAGGTGATTGGCAAGCAAGGCCGTATTGCCAAATCCATACGTACCGTAGTTAAAGCAGCCGCAACTAAGGATGATAAAAAGGTAATTGTTGAAATTATGCAATAATTTATTATAAGTAATTTGCAATAATTTCACTTATATACCAATATTCTGTTATAAAGCAGATTACGAAGGCTGTTGTAAAATCTATTTTTATGACAGCCTATTTAATCGTATTTGAAGCTTAAAGGAAGCTTTGTCATTTTTGATTAATGCAAAGATATTTTATTATGAGGGAATTAAATGGATAATTTAATTAGAGTCGGCGTTATTACAAGTACCCATGGTATAAAAGGGGAGGTTAAGGTGTTTCCGACCACCGATGACATTAAAAGATTTGAAGATTTAAAACAGGTATATTTGGATTTAGGCAAGGAATATAAACCTTTAAAGATTGAACAGGTTAGGTACTTTAAACAGCTTGTTATCTTAAAATTTGAAGATATAAATGATATTAATGATATTGAAAAATACAAAGGCAAGGACCTTTTGATTCCAAGAGACGAGGCTATAGAACTAAAGGAAGATGAGTATTTCATCTTTGATCTCCTTGATTCGGAAGTATATACTGAGGATGGAACTAAGTTAGGTATTTTAACTGAAGTCCTGACTTCGGCAGCTAATGATGTATATGTTGTTAAGACTAAAGAAAACAAAGAAGTGTTGCTTCCTTCCATTAAAGAGTGTATTCTGGATATAGATACTACTAACAAAAAGATTATCGTTCATTTAATGGATGGATTGATATAAACTATTTCATTTTTATAAATCATGGTCTTATTTAGTGAAACAAGCTTTTTGAAAGGTACGGTGTATAAATGAATTTTCATGTACTTACTTTATTTCCTGAGATGATTGAAAACGCCATAAATACCAGTATAACGGGAAGAGCCATAGAAAGCGGGCTTATATCTTTAAATGCAGTAAATATTAGAGACTTTTCTGAGGACAAGCATAACCGTGTTGATGATTACCCCTACGGTGGAGGAGCAGGCATGGTCATACAGGCAGAACCCGTATATAAAGCCTATGGCTACTTAGCTAACCATATAAAGCTGTCTAAGGATGATCAAAGCTCATATAAGAAACCAAGAGTGATCTATGTAACACCTCAAGGCGACGTATTTAATCAGAATATGGCGGCTGAACTGTCTTTGGAGGAGGATTTGATATTTCTCTGTGGACATTATGAAGGAATAGACGAAAGAGTACTTGAAATGATAGTAACAGACAATATTTCTATCGGGGATTATGTCCTTACAGGAGGCGAACTGCCTGCCATGGTTATGATTGACGCTATTGCCAGGTTAGTTCCCGGCGTACTAAGTAACGAAGCTTCCTCTGAATTCGAGTCATTTAAGGATAATCTTTTAGAATATCCTCAATATACCCGTCCCGAAGTGTTTATGGGACGTAAGGTTCCTGATGTATTATTGTCCGGACACCATGCCAAGATTGAGGCCTTTAGAAGGCAACAAGCTATAGCACGTACCTATGAAAGGCGACCGGATCTACTCGAAAACTCAACCCTTTCAGAAGAGGAACGGGAATATCTTACCCGATTAATATTCCAAAAAAACTATGATGTCTACTAGGTGCAAGGCACAGTGCCATACACCGAAAAAAACACTTGATTTATATATATTTATGTGGTAAAGTAACATATTGTGAGACGGATGGTCCTCTTATACTTATAGTATTATGAACATCTAAAATGATAGGAGGTCACAAAATGAACAATATTATTAGAGAAATCGAAGCAGAACAGATAAGAACTGATTTAAAAGACTTTAGGGTTGGAGATACAGTTCAGGTTTATGCGAAAGTAAAAGAAGGTAACCGTGAAAGATTACAGGTGTTTGAAGGTACTGTGATCAAGAGACAGAACGGTGGTTCCAGAGAAACCTTTACCGTAAGAAAGAATTCAGGCGGTGTAGGTGTTGAAAAGACTTGGCCACTTCATAGTCCCAGCATTGACAGGATTGAAGTAACCAGACGTGGTAAGGTAAGAAGAGCTAAGTTATTCTATCTACGTGACAGAGTTGGTAAGAAGGCTAAGGTTAAGGAATTATTAAGATAGTCTAAACAACGAGTGACACGCCTTGCGTGTCACTCTTATGTTAAGAAAGGGACATACCGTTGGTAATGTCCTTTTTTATTGAGAGTTTTGCAAACCAAATTATTTCTTCTAGTAGAGCAATAAAAATAGTATTCTAATATACAAATTTGTGGTATCATTCAAGATAAGCAGATTAGTCCAAGATAAAAGAGGTGTATCTATTTGGAGTTTGATTTCGAACGAGAAAGTAAAAAGTCTACTATAATGAAAATATGGATTGAAATATTTATATGGGCTGCGCAGATTGCCGCGGTCATTTTCCTTGCATATTTTATAGTATATTATTGCATCGAAAAAACAAATGTAATCGGAGGTTCAATGGAAAACACGCTTTCTGCTAACGAACCTATTATTATAAATAAATTCACTTATAGAGTCTCTGATCCTAAGCGATTTGACGTAATTGTATTTAAGCAAAGCGGAAAAGAACACAGCTTTTATAATATTAAGCGTATAATTGGTCTTCCTGGAGAAACTATACTTATGAAGGACGGAAGCATATATATAAACCAAGAGATTGTGGAAGACATTGTTATCGTAGATGAAATGATAAATTACGGATTGGCAGGCGAGGAAATAATTCTTGAGGACAATGAATATTTTGTTCTGGGTGACAATCGTAACAATAGCGAGGACAGTAGATTTGCCAGTATAGGCAATATAACCAAAGATGAAATTATCGGGAAAGCAGCTATACGCTTATCACCCTTTAATTTCATTAGTAAGCTTAACCTAAAGAACACAGATGATTAGTAGAAGATGAAATGGAGTTTTATATGAATGTGCAATGGTATCCCGGTCATATGGCTAAAGCTAAGCGTATGATGCAGGAAAACATGAAATTAGTTGATGTAGTAATTGAGCTGGTTGACGCAAGAATTCCCTTGTCCAGCAAAAACCCTGATATTGACAGTTTGACGGCAGGGAACAAATCCAGGGTGTTATTGTTAAATAAATTTGATATGGCAGATTCTAAATATAATGAGATATGGAAAAGATATTTTGAAGAAAAAGGCTATCATACAGCCTTGATTAATTCAAGGAACGGTCAAGGTGTTAAACAAATTAAGGATATAGTATATAAAGCTTGCGAGGCTAAAATCGAAAGGGATAGACGACGTGGAATCATCAACAGGCCTGTTCGTGCTATGGTGGTAGGAATACCAAATGTCGGAAAATCAACATTTATCAATAGCTTCGTAGGAAAAGCATCTACTCGAACCGGAAATAAACCCGGAGTAACAAAAGGTAAGCAATGGATAAGGCTTAGCAATAAGATTGAGCTTCTTGATACCCCAGGTATATTATGGCCAAAATTTGAGGATCCCACCGCCGGTATGCGTTTAGCTTTTATCGGCTCTATTAATGATGATATCATTCAGATGACAGAGCTTTCTTTGGAACTAATACTATTTCTTAATAAATATTACCCTAATGCTATAAAAGAACGATATGATATCGAGCTACCGAACAAAATGGAAGAAATAAAAGATTGTGTAACTACCTTAGAACAGATTGCCTTAAGACGCTCCTGCCTAATGAAGGGTGGAGAACCTGATATAGACAGAGCAGCTGGAATTCTACTAGATGATTTTAGAAGCGTTAGATTAGGTAATATAACCTTGGAATTTCCGGAGACTTAATATTTCTCTATCAGTTTTTATTATTATCTTTACCTTATAAAAATAATAATATTCTTTATATAAAAATACGGACGAAAAGGAAGTGCAGGTAATTGAACCATGAAAATGACAAAAGTACCAAAAAAATTGCTCAGATTAAGTTAGAATTCATGGAGGCAGATATTGATGATATTCCTGTATTGTTGAATGAATATCAATCTGATGAAAGAAGCGGTGTAGCTAATATATGTCGCCAGTATCAGTCAAAGCTTTCGGATTATCAAAATGAGCTTAAGCGTATAGATAGCATGAAGCTTTACGATAAAAGTCGTGGAGATTATACATACATTTGCGGTATCGATGAGGTGGGTAGGGGGCCATTTGCCGGTCCGGTAGTTGCAGCTGCTGTCATACTGCCTAAGGATTGTGAAATCCTATATATTAATGATTCTAAGAAATTATCCGAAAAGAAACGTGAAGAACTCTACGATGAAATCCTAAAAAATGCAATTTCATATGGTATCGGCAGCATTCCACCTAACAAGATCGATGAAATCAATATACTTCAGTCAACCTTTGAGGCAATGAAGCAGGCTGTTAATAATCTAAAGGTAAAGCCGGACATTTTATTAATTGATGCTGTAACCATACCTAATCTATCCATTCGTCAGGCTCCCATAGTTAAAGGAGATGCAAAAAGCTATTCAATAGCTGCTGCCAGTATACTTGCTAAGGTTACCAGGGATAGATTGATGGTTGCTTATGATAAGGTATTTCCAGGCTATGGATTTGCTGATAATAAAGGATATGGTTCTCCCCAGCATATAGATGCCATTAAGAGGCTTGGTCCTACTCCGATACATCGTATGAGCTTTATAAAAAATTACTTGTGACAGGAGGGCTGTTATGAATCAGAATAATCATATTACTAATAATAAAGATGCTGCCTACAATAAGAAGACAGCGGTAGCTCTATCATATGATCCTAATGAAACAGCTCCAAAGATTATTGCTAGTGGAAAAGGGCATATAGCTGAAAGAATTCTTGAACGAGCTAATGATGCGGATATTCCGATTCATAAGGATGAAGTATTGGCAAACACCTTATCTAAGTTGGAGTTAGGATCCTATATTCCTCCTGAGCTTTATGAAGTTGTAGCCGAGATACTTGTCTTTGTTGATAAAATGGATAGGATAAAGGGAAAGCTAAATTAATAATCCTTATTTATATAGTATTACCATATGAATCCTATAATGATTATAAAGGATGGAATGCTTGTGAACAAAAGAGAGCTTGGCACTAGATATGAAGAAAATGCCTCCAAGTTTCTTTCGGAGCAGGGATATGTTATTCTAGAAAAGAATTTTCGCTGCAAAATGGGAGAAATTGATCTGATTGGAAGATCAGACGGATATTTATGCTTTATAGAGGTTAAATATCGTTCTAGTAAAGAATATGGATTTCCATCTGAGGCAGTCGATTACAGAAAAAGAAGAAGGATAGTAGGCACAGCCTTAAGCTATATGAATTATCATAAGCTTTCTCCTGACACACCCTGTCGTTTTGATATAGTAGTTATTTTAGACCATAAATATTCACTTATTAAGAATGCTTTCGATGGTATTTGGTAGAGAAAGGTTAAGAGTATGACATTAATAGACAGTAATAGCGCACGAATCAATAACTTAGGTGAAGTACCATATATTGAATTTCCACCCTTATCTGAAATTCCTTTTATTACTCACGGATTTTCAACCAGACTTGGTGGTGTAAGTAGTGGCATGTTTTCTTCCTTAAATCTTGGTTCTGGTTCTTCCCCTTATAAGGATGATCCCGAGAATATTAGGAAGAACTTTATTCGTATAGCAGATAGTATTGGAGTGGATCCCGATTCCCTGGTTATATCCGATCAGGTCCATAAGACCGATATACGCCTAGTAGATAATAAAGATAGAGGTAAAGGCTTTACATTTCCCAGAGATTACAAAGAAATTGACGGACTTATAACTAATACTCCCGGGATTACACTTGTAACAAAATATGCTGACTGTGTACCCTTATTTTTTGTTGATCCTGTTAATAAAGCGATCGGACTTTCCCATGCAGGTTGGAAGGGAACTGTAGGGCGTATAGGACAGATAACTGTAGAAGAAATGGTTAAGTCTTTTGACTCTAATCCTAAGGATATTATTGCTGTTATTGGACCATCTATCTGTATGGATTGCTATGAAATAGGAGAGGAAGTTGCTAATGAATTTAGGAAGGCCTTTCTTTTAGTGGAAGATTATAAGAAAGAGGATGATGAGACACAAGCAATCCTTGTAGAAAATAACAGAGCTAGGTATCAATTAAATCTTTGGGAGGCTAATCGCAGAGTCTTGCTGGAATCAGGCTTAGGTAATGAACATATTCATATCAGTAAGGTCTGTACATCATGCAACAGCGAGCTTTTATTCTCCCATAGAAAAACCAAGGGAAAACGAGGAAGTCTTGCGGCTTTTCTTGCACTTTCCGCGAATAAGCAGATTAGTCCAAGATAATCAGTATATTTTATATGACATGTTTTGTATAATTTTTACTAGATTAATGAGAAATTGGAGATATGTATGAAGAATAAAACACATATTATAAAAGAGGTTGAAGCCGGAAGTATCGCTGATGAGCTTGGTTTAACCCCCGGTGATGAACTTATAACTATTAATGATACAAGTATAAAGGATGTCCTAGATTACCATTATATAATTAAGGACGAATTTCTTAATGTATTAATAAAAAAGCCTGATGGTGAAGAGTGGGAGCTTGACATAGAGAAGGATTATGATGACGATCTTGGTATAATATTCGAGGACGGGCTTATGGATTCTTATAGCTCCTGTCGCAACAAATGTATTTTTTGCTTTATAGATCAGATGCCTCCGAATATGAGAGATACCCTATATTTTAAAGATGATGATGCTCGCTTATCATTTCTTCAGGGTAATTATATTACACTTACAAATCTAAGTGATGAAGAAGTCGATCGGATTATATTTTATAAGCTGTCTCCTATTAATATTTCAATTCATACGACAAATGAGGATCTTAGATGCAGAATGTTAAAAAATCGCTTTGCCGGAAGCTCTCTTTCTAAAATGCAAAGGCTAAAGGATGCTGGCATAACCATGAATGGCCAAATCGTTCTTTGTAAGGGCTGGAACGATAAGGATGAGCTGGAAAAAACCATACATGATTTATCAGCTTTCCTTCCTGAAATGCAGAGTGTATCGGTTGTGCCTGTAGGATTGACAAAATTCAGAGATAAGCTTACTCCCCTTGAGCCATTCTCTAAGGAAGATGCTATAGAGGTTATAGAAACCATCCATCGCTGGCAAAATATCTTTCTAACCCATTATAAGACAAGATTTATCTATTGCGGTGACGAGTGGTATATAAATGCCGGGCTTCCTATTCCCGATGAAGAATCTTATGAGGGCTATCCTCAGATTGAAAATGGAGTAGGATTGATAAGATCATTTACAGATGAATTTTATCAATGCTTTAATGAGGATATACCAGGTGATGAAAGAGAAAAGGAATTATCTATAGCAACAGGTGTTCTGGCAAGTCCATATATATCCCAGATGGCAAATGAAATAATGAATAAATACCCTGGAATAAAGATTCATATTTATACAATAGAAAATGATTTCTTTGGGAAGAATATTACCGTTGCCGGACTTCTGACAGGCGGTGATATAATCAAGCAGTTACAGAATAAAAGGCTGGGTAAATCCTTGCTTTTGCCTGATGTTCTTCTTCGTCACGGAGAATCTATATTACTTGATGATATCACAATAGAGGACATTGAAAGAACTTTACAAACCAGAATCTCTATTGTACAATCAGATGGAAAGTCATTCATTGACACTATATTGAATTTATAATATGATACAAATTTTTGATGTACAGAAATCACACGCAGTATAAGGAGAAGTTATGAGCAGAGAAATAGTAGCCATTATCGGCAGACCTAATGTTGGTAAATCCACATTATTTAATGCCTTGGCAGGAGAACGGATATCAATTGTCAATGATCATCCGGGAGTAACCAGGGATCGAATATATGCCGATGTCACTTGGCTAAACACACAATTCACATTGATAGATACCGGAGGAATAGAACCGGATAGTAAGGATGAAATGCTTACCTATATGCGTCAGCAGGCGGAAATCGCAATCGAAACCGCCGATGTGATTATATTTCTTGTTGACGTCCGTCAAGGACTTGTTGATGCAGATTCTAAGGTAGCGGATATGCTTAGGCGTAGCAATAAACCTATTATATTAGTAGTTAATAAGGTTGATAATTTTGAAAAACTTCTGCCAGATGTATATGAATTTTATAATCTGGGAATAGGAGAACCGCATCCGATTTCAGCAGCTTCAAAGCTTGGTTTTGGTGATATGCTTGATGAGGTTGTTAAGCATTTTAATACTACATCTGATTCAGAAACAGAAGATGATCGACCGAGAATTGCCATCGTTGGCAAGCCAAATGTAGGTAAATCCTCCATAGTTAATAAACTGGTAGGGGAGACCCGAGTTATTGTTTCAGATATTGCCGGAACTACAAGAGATGCGATAGATACACCAATTCGAAGAAATAAAAAAGAATATGTACTCATAGATACCGCGGGACTACGAAGAAAGAGTAAGATAAAAGAAGACTTGGAGCGTTTTAGTATTATACGTACTGTGGCTGCCGTAGAGCGAGCTGATGTAGTGGTAGTAGTTATAGATGCCGAAGAAGGAGTTACAGAGCAAGACGCTAAAATTGCCGGAATAGCTCATGATAGAGGTAAAGGTATAATCATAGCAGTTAACAAATGGGATATAATTGAGAAAGACAACAACACAGTGAAAGAATATACAAAGGATATCAAAAACACCTTATCCTTTATACCATATGCAGAGATTTTATTTATTTCCGCCGAGACAGGCCAAAGACTGAATAAGCTTTTTGATATAATCGAAGTAGTTATTCAAAACCAAAATCTACGAGTTGCAACTGGTGTACTAAATGAAATAATGGCTGAAGCCACAGCTTTGCAACAGCCTCCCTCTGACAAGGGAAAGCATTTGAGGCTTTATTATATAACCCAGGTGGCAGTAAAACCTCCAACCTTTGTCATCTTCGTAAATGATAAAAAACTCATGCATTTTTCATACACCAGATATATTGAAAATAAAATTCGTGAAGCCTTCGGATTTGCCGGGACTTCCTTAAAGTTCTTTATAAGAGAGCGAAAGGAGAACTGATAAATGATTATTAACATAATTATTTGCATTTTGTTCGGCTATTTATTTGGTTGTTTTTCTACAGGGTTTTTTATTGGAAAGATGAAAAAGATTGATATTAGACAATACGGAAGTAAAAGCTCAGGTACTACCAATGCACTCAGAACACTTGGTCCTAAGGCAGGAATACTTACTCTTCTTGGTGATATGCTTAAGGCTATTATTGCTGTAGTATTAGTTAGATTTGTATTATTTTCTGATATGGAATATGTCAGGTTATTATCACTATACACAGGTCTAGGCGTAGTTATAGGTCATAACTACCCTGTATGGCTAAAATTTCAAGGCGGAAAAGGAATTGCTGCTACAGCCGGTGCTATAGTGGCATTTGATCCATGGATAATTCCTTTCGGATTACCTATCTTTGTTATCTCAGTTGCTCTAACAAGATATGTATCTGTCGGTTCATTAATAATTGCTATTATGTTTCCCACATGGATTGCAATCCGCAATCCCGGTCAAGTACATATGCTGGCAGTGGCATTAGTATATACTGTGTTAGCATTTATTAAGCATAGTTCAAATATTAAGCGCTTATGTAATGGTACTGAAAATAAGCTTGGACAAAGAGTTAAGATAGATAACTAGGTTAATATAAGAGGAGGTAAAACCTCCGTTGTAAGTAGTGAAATATTTTAGTTATTGAGGAGGTAAAACCTCCGTTATAAGTAGTGAAATATTTTAATTCATTGAGGAGGTTTTGACATGAATAAAATCGGGATACTTGGTGCAGGAACTTGGGGAACCGCAATAGGAATCCTACTTTCAGACAATGGTCATGATGTTACCATGTGGTCAAAGATTGAAAAGGAAGCCAAAGAACTAGACGAATCAAGAGATAATATTAAAAATCTTCCGGGAGCAAAGCTTCCAAAACAGGTTAAGATTACACTTGATATTAAGGAAGTCTGTACTGACAAGGATATAATTGTTATGGCTGTAGCCTCACCTTATATAAGAGTAACCGCCAAGGAGGCAGCTCCATTTATAAAGGATGGACAGATTATCGTTAATGTATCTAAGGGTTTAGAAAATGGAACCCTTCTTACGCTTGCTGATGTTATCAAAGATGAGATTCCACAGGCAGAAGTAGCAGTCATGTCCGGTCCAAGCCATGCCGAGGAGGTAAGCCGTAGAATTCCCACCACAATCGTTGTCGGCTCTTCATGCAAAGAAACCGCGCATTTTATTCAGGATGTATTCATGAATGAAGTGTTCAGAGTATATACCAGTCCTGATATAATCGGAATTGAGCTGGGCGCTGCTTTAAAGAATGTCATAGCCCTAGCTGCCGGTGTAATAGACGGTCTTGGCCTTGGTGACAATACAAAAGCAGCTCTAATGACCCGTGGTATGGCTGAAATCAGTAGGTTAGGAGTAACAATGGGTGGTTGTATGGAAACTTTCTCAGGCTTATCTGGAATGGGAGATTTGTTTGTTACTTGCACAAGCAAACACAGTCGTAACAGGAATGCCGGCGTATTAATAGGACAAGGCTATACAATGGAAGAAGTCGCTAAAAAGGTCAATCAAGCAATTGAAGGTGTAAATACTGCAAAAGCTGCCCTTACACTAGCTAAGAAATATGACGTAGAGATGCCCATCGTAGAACAGATAAACCTTGTATTATTCGAAGGTAAATCTGCAAAGGATGCCGCCGCAGACCTTCTGGTAAGGGACAAGCGTAGAGAATATAAATCTTTGGAATGGGATTAATGTTGCGGTGCCAGGCACCAATTTAGAGAGGACATATTTTCATGAATAAATGGATCAAAATCATAAAAGAAATTAGAAGCTGGCTAATAATAATCGCGCTTGCATTATTCTTATCAGCTCTGATAAACAGCCAAATATTTGCTATGGCTACAGTGAAAGAGGTTTCTATGCAGAATACTCTCTTTGAAGATCAAATGCTGGTTATAAATCGCTTATCATATAAGAATAAAGCTCCTAAAAACGGAGATATTATTGTCTTCTATCAAAGCAGGGAAATAGGTTCCTTTACTCAGGAATTTGTTCGTTCTCTTAAAAACATTTTCCCATTCGCAAAATCCAGAGAGGAGATTAGGGATCGTCTTGTTAAGAGGGTTATCGGAATTCCCGGTGATGTGATTGATGTTAAAGACGGTTATGTCTATCTGAATGGGGAACGTCTAAATGAGCCCTATATGAAAGGGATTACCGAAGAGGACGGTTTCGAGCTCCCGGTTACAGTAGGAGAAAATCAGCTTTTTGTAATGGGTGATAACCGTGAACACAGTATGGACAGTAGAGCTTTTGGATTTATCGAAAGGAGCCATGTGGAAGGTAAAGCTACATTTAGAATATATCCTCTAGGCAAATTCGGAAAATTAAAATAAAATTTCAAGACAACAAGTACATATCTAATATCATAGAATTTTACTGCTCAGCATATCTTTAACTATAACCATTAGGAGGTTGACATATGTTAGGGCAGTTTGATGTTTATAATGATATTCAGGCTAGGACAGGCGGTGAAATATACATAGGTGTGGTAGGGCCAGTCAGAACAGGAAAATCTACCTTTATTAAGAGATTTATGGATCTCTTAGTAATACCGGGTATTGAAAATGTCCATAGCAAGGAGAGGGCAATAGATGAATTGCCACAGGCTGCAGCCGGTAAAACCATAATGACTACCGAGCCAAAATTTATACCTAAGGAAGCAGCTGAAATATCACTGAACGATGAAACTAAAGTAAAAATACGCCTTATCGATTGCGTAGGCTACATGGTGGATGGTGCCTCAGGTCATATCGAGAACGAACATGAACGGATGGTAAGGACGCCTTGGTTCGATCATGAAATCCCATTTACCCAAGCCGCTGAGCTAGGAACAAAGAAAGTAATCAATGACCATTCCACCATAGGTATTGTAATTACGACAGACGGAAGCTTTGGAGACATTCCTAGAAATAATTATATGATCCCAGAAGAGAGGACCATAGAGGAATTAAAACGTCTTGGCAAGCCCTTTATTGTATTACTTAACACTAACAAGCCATATTCAAATGATACCATAAGAATCGCAGAAGAGATTGCACAAAGATTTGATGTGACCGTTTTACCGACCAACTGTGAACAGCTAAAAAAAGAAGATATCCATAATATAATGGAAAATATTCTATCTGTCTTCCCTATAACTGAGTTAAATTTCTATATGCCTAAATGGGCAGAAATGCTTCCTCCGGATCACTGGCTAAAGAGAGATTTGATTTCATCAGTAAAGACCTTATTTCAAAATATCAGCCGCGTAAAGGATGCCAATGCAGATAATTTTGTCACTGATAGTGAGTATGTAAAACGTTTTAAGGTAGAAAAGGTTGATATGCAGAATGGAACTGTCACAGTAAATGTAGAATTTGATGATGAATATTATTATAAGATACTAAGTGATATGATTGGTGTGCCGATCACAGGTGAATATCAGCTGATTTCAACCATAAAAGAGCTGGCAGCCAAGAAAACCGAGTTCGAGATGGTATCCCAAGCAGTTAAGCAGGTAAAGAGCAAAGGATACGGTATTGTTTCTCCTCTAAAAGAAGAAATCAGTATAGAAGAACCCGAGGTTATGAAGCATGGAAGTAAATATGGTGTTAAGATAAAAGCAAATGCTCCTTCCATTCATATGATTAGAGCTGAAATCATGACCGAGGTAGCTCCTATAGTAGGCACTGAGGAACAGGCTAAGGATTTAATTAATTATATCAATGAAAATGCTAAGGATAATCCAGAGGGTATCTGGGAAACCAATATCTTTGGAAAATCTATTCGCCAGCTGGTTGATGATGGAATTAACAGTAAGGTTAATAAGCTTACTGATGATAGTCAGCTAAAGCTTCAAGAAACCATGCAAAAGATCATCAATGACAGTAATGGCGGTCTGATTTGCATAATTATATAAAATCATATAAATATATTTAATATTATCTTAACAAAGAAGCCGTCTATTACAGGGTATTTCGTAAGCAGACGGCTTTCCTATAGGTAGTTCGTCCTAATTTACTAGCTCTTTTTGTTTAATATGACGAAAGTTAAAAATATATTGACATATAGTTGACAAATTTGCACCACTTTGCTATAATACTCCTGTAATATATTTAATATTTGTGTAACAATTATGTTAAGACTTTCCAGACCTGATAATGTTCTTTTACTTCATAGAGATTACAATAATAATTTGGAGGACCTTTCTAAATGGACAATAAGCATTTGAAGTTTTCCTTGATGTGTATTACTGGAGTTCTATTACTTTCTACAATTTCTACACCCGCGATGGCTACAGAACACGCGGTCGCCGGTTTCACATATGATAAGACAGGTATCGAGATTTCCCCTGCTGCAGAGAATATAGACATAGCTACCTTATCCTCAGATTATACACCAATTCCAGGCTTTAATAATATAGGTATAGCCGATGTTGAAACTAACCTATTAATTCGTAAAGAGGCCAGTGAGAGTGGTGCGATTCTCGGAAAGATGCCAAAGAATTCAGGTTGTGAAATTCTTGAGACTGATAACAATGGATGGACAAAGGTTAAATCCGGTAAAGTAACAGGATATGTTAAATCTGAATACCTTATCATAGGACAGGAAGCTTCAAAATTAGCCTTAGAAATTGCAAGCCATATAGCTGTATTTAACGGTGACGGTAATCTTCGTGTCAGAAAAGATCCTTCTATTCCAAACGATGACGAGAATTCAAATGTTATAGACTCTATTGCACCGGGCGAGGAGATTCTGGTACTTGATCCATTGGTGGTTACCTATGGAGAAAAAATAAACAAATGGGTTAAGGTAAGCTTAGATGGTGATGATTCTGAAACAGGTTCTGTAGGTTATGTTGCTAAAGAATATGTAGACTTATCCTATAAGCTAGCTCAAGCTCATACCATGGAAGAATTACAATTAGGACCGGGGGTATCATCCAGAAGAGCAAACATCGTTAATTATGCCAAGAAATACTTAGGCTACCGATATGTATGGGGTGGTTCGGGTATAGATAGATTAAGGGATAACAGAGGTGTCGATTGTTCAGGATTTACACAAGCAATTTTTGCGAAATATGGATATAATTTACCTAGAACATCAAGAGAACAAGCTAATAGGGGTACTTCAATTAAATCATCACAATTAAAGGCAGGCGATCTTGTATTCTACGGTAGTAAATCTTATATTAACCATGTTGCAATATATATTGGTAACGGTAAGATTATCCATGCAAGTAACAAGAGAGACGGAGTTAAGATATCCAACGTATTCTATAGAACACCTGTTAAATGCGTAAGAATAATTAATGATTAAATAATAAGAGTTTGCTAACACTTTATTATTAAATCAAAAGATAAGTAATAAACTTAGTAAATAATATTATTATAAATTATTTAAAGGAGTAAGGTTCTTTGAATCTCACTCCTTTTTGGTTTACTGATATTAGTTCAAAAAACAATCAAGTGAAGAATGTTTTCTACAGCTATGATATGGACAAAGTATCTACGATACTATACAATAAATAGTAAAGTTTTATAATAGTTTTATTAATATAGTTGGGAGTATTGACATGGATTATATTTTTTATATTTTGGTCGTAACATTAGGTTTTGTAATACTAAGTATTGTAGGAGAGTATAAGCAGAAAAAGGCTCTTACCCAGCGTTTAGTGGAAGAGTGGGGAATTATCCCTGAAACTGAATATACATCTGAGAAAATGGAATCCATAAAAACATTCTATCTTACCCAGAAGGATAATTATATGGATGTGGATGATATTACATGGAATGATCTCGATATGGATGAAATCTATAGGAGAATGAATAATACTCAAAGCTCACTGGGAGAAGAATACCTGTATGCGCTTCTTCGTAAGCCCTGCTTTTCATCTGAGGAGCTTGAAGAAAGAAATCGCTTGATAGAATATTTTAAGACCCATGATAATGAAAGGATACTAATCCAAACCAAGCTTAATAAGGTCGGTAAACTAAGAAAAATATCCGCATTTGAATATGCTAGCAAGCTTAGTGAGCAGGAGCAAAAAAGCAATGCTCCACATTATCTAATGGCTCTAGCTTTAATAATATCTATTGCCTTAATCTTCGTATATCCAGCTATCGGTGTTGGTTTGACTATCTTTTCTCTTGCATTTAACATTATTACTTATTTTAAGTATAAGGCTATTATTGAGAATTTTATAATAATAATTGCATTTCAGCTAAGACTTCTTGACAGTATAGAAGGATTATTGAAGGTATCCATACCGGAACTAGAACAATACAATAAACGCTTAGCTACTGATTTAAAGACATTTAGGCAGTATAAAAGGGGTTCATCTATTGTAGTTGCTAGAAATGTCAGCGGTAATATTCTGGAAGCCTTGGTTGATTATTATCGTATGATAAGTCATCATGATCTTATCAAATATAATAGAATGTTAAGCTTTTTTAAAAAAAATAAAGAAGCCATGTTACGGATATTTAAGATTGTAGGCTTTCTTGATAGTATGATAGCCGCTGCATCTTTTAGAGATATGGTGGAATATTACTCTATTCCTAAACTTTATCAAGATAAAAGCCATCCAAAGCTGTCTATTACTAAGGTATATCATCCTTTGATAAAAGACCCTATACCAAATTCCATTACTGAGGATGCATGTACATTGCTGACCGGATCCAATGCTTCCGGTAAGTCCACATTTATTAAATCCTTGGCTATTAATCAGATTTTATCGCAGACCATATATACTTCCCTTAGTGAAGAATTTAAGGCAAGCTACTTTGTTATATATTCTTCCATGGCCTTAAAAGATAATATACTTAGCAATGAAAGCTATTTTATAGTTGAAATAAAATCCTTAAAACGGATATTAGATAATTCCAGAGGCAAGTATCCCATTCTTTGCTTTGTAGATGAGGTTCTTCGTGGTACCAATACTCTGGAAAGGATAGCAGCATCATCAAGAATTCTTGCTTCCCTTACTAAGGAAAATGCCCTTTGTTTTGCCGCAACTCATGATATTGAGCTTACTTATATATTAGAAAAGCATTATTCTAATTATCATTTTAGAGAAAGAATAGAAGGAAATCAGGTACTCTTCGACTATAAATTATATAAGGGAAGGGCAGTATCTAAGAATGCAATAAAACTTCTTAAGCTTTTGGGCTATTCGAAGAATATAATAGCTGATGCTGAAGCAGCTGCAGATGAATATATGAAGACCGGAGAATGGACCGTTCACGAATAAGTGCAGCTTTAGAGCTTGAAAACCGCTAATTTATGATAAGAGAAATGGAGTGAATTTACTACTATGAAAGTAAAAATATATACAGACGGTTCTGCCAGAGGAAACCCTGACGGTCCCGGCGGATATGGTACTGTTATAGAGTTCATAGATTCTAAAGGAAATGAGCACATAAGAGAATATAGTGCAGGCTATAAGCAGACAACCAACAATAGAATGGAGCTTATGGCTGCAATCGTAGGACTTGAAGCTCTGACAAAGCCTTGCCATGTTACCCTATATTCTGATTCTCAATATCTTGTCAAAGCCTTTAATGAACACTGGTTAGATGGCTGGATTAAGAAGGGATGGAAGAGAGGGCAGAATGAGCCTGTCAAAAATGTTGACCTATGGAAACGGCTTCTTAAAGCCATGGAACCCCATAAGGTGGAATACATATGGGTTAGAGGTCATAGCGGACATCCCCAAAACGAACGCTGTGATGTGCTTGCAACTACAGCTGCTGACGGAACAGATTTACTTGAAGATGTCCAGCAATAGGATTTAGTCCATGATTAATATTTAAAAATATTTTTAATTGTGATATACTGTTCATGAATAAGACAAAATACTACATACATAAGAAAGGACAGTTCAAAATGGCGAATTTAACTCCGTTAATGCAGCAATATATGCAGATAAAGGAGCAATATAAAGACTGTATACTATTTTACCGTTTAGGGGATTTTTATGAGATGTTCTTTGAGGATGCTAAGATTTGCTCCAAGGAATTGGAGATAGCACTGACAGGAAAAAGCATCGGAAATGATGAGAGGGCCCCTATGTGCGGTGTTCCTCATCATGCCGTAGATAATTATCTAAGCAAGCTGATTACCCGCGGCTATCGTGTGGCAATATGTGAGCAGGTGGAGGATCCAAAGACTGCTAAGGGTCTTGTAAAAAGAGATGTTGTAAGAATAGTAAGCCCCGGTACCAACCTTAATACGCAGGTATTGGATGAGACAAGAAATAATTATCTGATGGCAGTTGTACATACAACCAATATATACGGTATCTCCGTTGTTGACATCACAACAGGAGATTATTTTGTTACTGAGATAGATTCTAATCGAAAGCTGATGGACGAGATATACAAATGGTCCCCTTCCGAAATTATATGCAATGATACCTTTCTTGTATCAGGCATTGATATAGAATCTATAAAGACAATTTATAATATTTCCTTATCTCCTTTGGACCCCTGGTATTTTGATGATTCCCTATGTGTACGGGCTTTAATGGAGCATTTTGATGTGGGAAGCCTTGACGGAATTGGGCTTAAGGATTATACCATAGGCACCATTGCTGCCGGAAGTATCATGCAGTTTCTTACCGAGACTCAAAAGACAGCACTTTCACATATAACTAAGCTGACTCCATATACATATGAAAAATTCATGCTTCTCGATAGCTCTACAGTCCGTAATTTGGAACTAACCGAGACTATCCGTGATAAGCAAAAGAGAGGCTCCCTGCTATGGGTTCTGGATAAAACCAAGACAGCCATGGGTGCTAGACTTCTTAGAAATTATCTTGAACAGCCCTTAATAGATCATGAAATGATAGTCCAAAGACTATCAGCTGTAAATCAGCTGAAGGAAAATATGATTACAAGAGAGGAGATACGAGAGTATCTTAATCCGATCTATGACCTAGAAAGGCTAATGGGTAAAATAAGCTATAAAAGCGCTAATCCAAGAGACTTAATAGCCTTTAAATCCTCATTGGAGATGCTTCCTCATATAAAATTCCTTATTCAAAATATAGATTGTGAGCTTATCAGGAATATTCATAATGAATTAGACGATCTCTCTGATATCTATAAACTAATTAGTAATGCCATAGAGGATGAACCGCCCATAAATGTAAAAGAGGGCGGCATAATCAGAAAAGCCTATAATAATGAGGTTGACCGGTTAAAAAGTGCAAAGACCGAGGGTAAGGACTGGCTCATGGAGCTGGAGGCTAAGGAAAGAGAAGCCACAGGAATCAAAAATCTTAGAATTAAGTATAACCGTGTCTTTGGATATTATCTTGAGGTAACCAACTCATATAAGAATCTTGTACCAGAGGAATGGACAAGAAAGCAGACATTGGCAAATGCCGAGCGCTATACCACAAATCAGTTAAAGGAGCTTGAGGATATAATTCTTGGTGCAGAAGATAAGCTTTTTTCCCTGGAATACGATTTGTTCTGTGAAGTTAGAGATCAGATAGGACTTGAGGTTAAGCGTATTCAACAAACCGCTAAGGCAATAGCTAGGCTTGATGTGTTTGCCTCCCTTGCCTTGGTAGCAGAAAGAAATAATTATGTATGTCCTCAGATAAATACAGAGGGTAGGTTAGTCATTAAAAATGGCAGGCATCCCGTAGTGGAAAAGACCATTTCCAATGATATGTTTGTAGCTAATGATACCTTACTTGATAATGATTCAAACCGTGTCTCCATTATAACAGGCCCAAATATGGCAGGTAAATCCACCTACATGAGACAGACTGCCTTAATCGTTCTTATGGCGCAGATTGGAAGCTTTGTTCCTGCCGACAGCGCAGATATTGGTATTGTAGATAGGATATTTACAAGAGTAGGAGCATCCGATGACCTTGCAGGTGGCCAAAGTACCTTCATGGTGGAGATGACCGAGGTAGCTAACATCCTTAGAAATGCCACAAAAAACAGCCTACTTATCCTTGATGAAATTGGAAGAGGAACCTCTACTTTTGATGGCCTATCAATTGCCTGGGCAGTTATAGAACATATAAGCAATAATTCCATACTTGGTGCCAAGACCTTATTTGCAACCCATTACCATGAGCTTACTGAGCTTGAGGGGAAGCTTGATGGTGTGAACAACTATTGCATCGCTGTTAAGGAGCAGGGAGATGATATAATCTTCCTCAGAAAGATCGTAAAAGGAGGAGCCGATAAAAGCTACGGTATCCAGGTTGCTAAGCTTGCTGGTGTACCTGCCACAGTCCTTAGGCGAGCTAATGAAATTGTCGATGAACTTATAGGAAATGACCTTGCACTTAAGGCAAAGGACATCTCTACAAGTGTAGAATTAAGAAAAGAGGGATTTAAACAGGAGACGCTTCCCATAGAACAGCTTTCTTTGTTTTCTGTGTCAGGAAATGAAGATGTTATTACCGAAATAAGAGATATGGATAT
>SHOH01000021.1:3531-10999 GCA_004294845.1 Anaerolineaceae bacterium | reverse complement strand
ACAATAAATCAAATTGCTGCCGGTGAGGTAGTGGAAAGACCTAGCGCAGTAGTAAAGGAGCTTATTGAAAATGCCCTGGATGCCGGTGCCACTGCCATTACAGCCGAGATAAAAGAAGGGGGCCTCGGCCTTATCAGAATAACGGATAATGGAGCGGGAATAGCTAAAGATGATATTCCTCTGGCCTTTATGCGCCATGCCACCAGTAAAATCAAGACCGCTGAGGATCTCTTTCATGTAATGAGTCTTGGATTTAGAGGAGAGGCCCTATCCAGTATAGCAGCGGTATCACAGGTGGAACTGATAACTAAAGAAACCTCTTCTCTTCATGGCTATAGATATATAATTGAAGGTGGCGACGAAAAATCAATAGAAGAAATCGGATGCCCATCAGGCACAACGATTATTATACGCAACTTATTCTATAACACTCCAGCCAGACGTAAGTTTCTTAAGACCGCTCCTACTGAAGCAGGTTATGTCAATGATTTGATGGAACGGCTTATGGTATCCCATCCTGAAGTATCTTTTAGATTTATAGTAAATAACCAGGTGAAGCTACAGTCTTCCGGTAATAATAATATTAAAGATATCCTTTATCATATCTATGGGAGAGATATCTCCAAGGAATTATTATCTGTGGAATATAGCTCTGAGGATGTGAAAATCACAGGATATATAGGAAAGCCAACCATTAATAGGGGGAACAGGAACTTTGAGAATTATTTTATAAACGGACGATATATAAAGAATAATATTATAACTAAGGCCATTGAGGATGCATATAAGCCATTTATGATGCAGCATAAATATCCTTTCACCTCACTATATTATGAAATCACTCCATCCTTACTTGATGTGAACGTTCATCCTCAAAAGCTGGAGCTTAAGCTAACTAATGGTGATGATATATATGAGATAACCTATAATTTGATTAGAGATATCTTATCTGGGAAGGAATTAATACCTAAGGTAAGTCTTTCAAATGAGAATAAGAATAATTCTAATAAGATAGAATATAAGAAAAAGCTTCCTGAACCTTTTGAGAAAAACCGTATGAGTCAGTTAAAAGCTCTTGAAACTATGGCACCAGATCCTAATAGGGATAATAAAACCATAGACCAAATAAATCAATCAACAGGGAATAACAATCTTATTAAAGAAGTAGCTAGCTATACATCTAATAATAGCGATAGAGACTTAAATGATAGCAAGATTGTGTCTACGAATAGCTCTATTGATAAACCGGACAAAGAAAACTTAACAGTTATGGAGCAAATAGATTTATTTACAGATAAAGTGAAGTCTGAGTCAGCGCATTTTATCTCTGAGCAAGCACTTAGTAATCATAGAATTATCGGTCAGGTTTTTTCAACCTACTGGCTTGTTGAATTCCAAAAGGATCTTTATATAATTGATCAGCATGCAGCTCATGAAAAGGTATTATATGAGAGAATTATGACTGCTGCCAAGGAGAACAAACACTCCTCTCAGATGCTCTTACCGCCTATTGTGCTTACACTTTCATTAAGAGAGCAGCAAGTTATTAAAGAGAATGATCAGGTACTAAGAAGGCTTGGATATGAAGTAGAGTATTTCGGAGGCAATGAGTTCTCCATAAGAGCAGTTCCCGCAGATTTATATAATCTTTCTGATAAAGATCTGTTCTTGGAGTTTATAGATGAGCTAACGCAAGAGGTATCTTCTCGTAAGCTTAATCCAGAATCCATACTTGAGAAAACAGCATCAATGGCATGCAAGGCTGCTGTGAAGGCTAATCATGCATTTTCAGTAGATGAAGCCACTTCATTGATTAAGGAACTCTTATCGCTGGATAATCCCTATCATTGCCCTCATGGCAGGCCAGTCATTATCTCCATGAGTAAGTATGAATTAGAGAAGAAGTTCAAGCGAATCCTTTGATAGACAAGCAAGAAAGTATAGCTTTCGAGCTCCTAATCTGTTTAGTATCAACAAGGAGTCTATTATGAATAAAAAACCACTTATTATTTTAACAGGTCCTACTGCCGTAGGTAAAACCTCCTTATCTATAGCTCTTGCAAAGGCTGTAGATGGAGAGATTATCTCTGCGGATTCTATGCAGGTATACAAATATATGGATATCGGAACAGCCAAGGTCACTATAGATGAGATGGAGGATGTTCCTCATCACCTCATAAGTGAGTTTTATCCTGATGAGGATTTTTCTGTGGTTAAATTTCAACAATATGCCAAAAAGTATATAAATAGCATACATGAAAGAAATAAAATCCCTATACTTGTAGGGGGAACAGGCTTTTATATCCAAGCTGTATTGTATGATATAGATTTTGAAGAAAATGATTCTGATACTTCTTATAGATCCGAACTTGAGCAGCTGGCTAAAACCAAGGGTTCTGAATATCTTCATGGATTACTTTCAGATGTAGATCCGGAAAGCGGGCAAAAAGTCCATCCTAACAATACTAAACGTATTATACGTGCCTTAGAATATATTAATCAGACAGGAGAGCCTATATCTGCTCATAACGAAGAACAAAGAAAAAAAGAATCTCCTTATAATTATAATTATTTTGTTCTTAATAAGGATAGATCAAGCTTATATGAATCCATAAATCAAAGAGTAGATATTATGATAGAAAACGGATTAGTAGAAGAGGTAAAGAAGCTCATGAGCATGGGGTATACTAAGAATTTGGTCTCCATGCAGGGATTGGGATATAAGGAGATTATTGACTACCTAGAAGGTGAAACTTCCCTTGATGAAGCCATCAGGATACTAAAAAGAGATACCAGACATTACGCCAAAAGACAGCTTACCTGGTTTAAAAGAGAAAAGAACATAATTTGGATAGATAAGGATAATTATCCCAACGACTTGGAATTAATGGATTATATACTGAAAAATCTTAAGAATAGTGGCATATAGTTGATATAATATTATTATGTCTACTAATTGTATAATAAAGACTAATTAATTAAAATTAAAATGATTATATGGGAGGATATTAAGTGTTTACTGAAGATTTAGATAGATTTTATAGTGATATGGGAATTGACTCTAAGCTAATCAACTTGAGCAAGAAAATAGAAGCTGACCTAAAGGAACGGTTTAATCATATAGATCAAATTGCGGAATTTAATCAGCTTAAGATACTTAAAGCAATGCAGGATAATCGAGTAAGTGATGTTCATTTTGCTGCGACAACAGGATATGGATATAATGATATCGGCAGGGATACTCTAGAAAGAGTATATGCCGATGTTTTTCATGCTGAGGATGCATTGGTAAGACCTCAGTTAATCAGTGGTACCCATGCTCTTACAGTAGCTCTTGCGGGTAATCTAAGACCGGGAGATGAGCTCTTTTCACCTGTAGGTAAGCCCTATGATACTCTTGAAGGAGTAATAGGTATTAAAAAGACTAAGGGTTCTTTATCCGAATATGATATTACTTATAAGCAGGTTGATCTAAAGCCTGACGGTAGCTTTGATTATGATAAAATCAAGGAAGCTATCGGTCCAAAGACAAAGCTTGCTACCATACAGAGGTCTAAAGGATATGCTGATAGACCCACTTTTTCAGTAGGACAAATCGGTAATTTGATTTCATTTATGAAGGATATAAAGCCTGATCTTATATGTATGGTTGATAACTGCTATGGAGAATTTGTGGAGACTATAGAGCCATCCGATGTGGGAGCCGATCTGTGTGTTGGATCTCTTATCAAAAATCCGGGAGGTGGAATCGCCCCCATAGGAGGATATATAGCAGGAAAAGCTGAATATGTTGAAAATGCAGCATACAGGCTTACGGCACCGGGACTTGGTAAAGAAGTAGGTGCAACACTTGGTATAAACTCCAGCCTATATCAAGGTCTCTTTATGTCACCTCAAGTAGTATCCGGTGCCTTAAAGGGAGCAATATATGCAGCCAGATTATATGAACATTTCGGATTTGGTGTTCGTCCCGATGGAAGTGAGGACAGACATGATATAATACAAGCTGTAACCCTTAAGAGTCCGGAGGCGGTTATAGCATTTTGTGAAGGTATACAGGCGGCAGCTCCGGTAGATAGCTTTGTTACACCTGTTCCTTGGCCTATGCCCGGATATAATTGTGATGTTATAATGGCTGCAGGTGCATTTGTTCAGGGCTCATCTATTGAGCTCTCAGCAGATGCTCCCATTAAGCCTCCATATACTGTGTTTTTCCAAGGAGGTCTTACCTGGTATCATGCCAAATATGGTATACTAAAGTCCTTACAGAGTTTATATAATAAGGAACTGCTTATATAGGTCTATACTATAGTTTTTGCTAACAGTTTAGTGACATTCTTCCTGTATACAAAGAAACTTTATTGTGATAAAATTAAAATAATAATTTTACATAATAAAGAAAAAGAGATTAAAAAAGGAGCACGATTATGGCTAGATCGATTGGTAAGAATAGGTGGGCTTTATTTCTTTTGATTCTCTCCGGTATAGTGGTAGGTAGCTTTATCGGCCATCTTGTTAGAAAAGTGGATTTTTTATCCTGGTTAGACTATGGTATTGACTTTGCCATCGGAAATCCTGATGGAAGTAGCATTATAAGCCTGGATTTAGGTGCTCTTGCAATCCATTTTGGTTTAAGAATCAAGATAACAATAGCAAGTGTTCTTGGTGCTATTGCATCTGTATTCATATATAAGAAGTTGTAGTATTAAAGGTAAAATCGATACAAATCGATGGTTACTCCTCAAATGCCTTGTGCATTTTCGGTCGCGAAAAGGTTCAGCTAACTGAACCCATTTGCTTATCTATTCAGCTTATTCGCGATGATTTCTTGGAGAGAGAAAGAAGGAGGAAATCATGAACACCAATTATTTAACTGTTAAGGAATTACCTGTGTCGGAGCGTCCTTATGAAAAGTGTGAGGCTTATGGGCCTGAAAGCTTATCCGATGCGGAGCTTTTAGCTGTTATACTAAGAACAGGTAGCAGAGGTCTAAGAGTTATTGACCTGGCAGTAAACGTACTAAACTATTCACCTAATAATCCGGGACTTAAGGGCTTGAATTATTTGACTATGAAGGAGCTTACACAGATATCTGGCATAGGAAGGGTGAAAGCTATAGAGCTTTTATGCCTGACTGAGATCACAAAGAGAATGTCAAGGGAGATACATAAAGAAAGCTTAAAGTTTCTTACTCCACAAAGCATATCAGATTATTATATGCAGGATTTACGTCACCTTTCCAGGGAACAAGTGCTTCTTTTAATGCTTGATTCTAAAAGCAGATTCATAAAAGATATGGTTATGTCTTCAGGGACAATCAATGCTTCCATAATGCCTGTCAGAGAGGTTCTGATTCAGGCTTTAAAGGAGGAGGCAGTGAATATTATTCTTGTTCACAACCATCCCAGCGGAGACCCCTCACCAAGCTCAGAGGACATACGAGTAACAAAAAGGGTGAAGGAAGCCAGTAATTTAATTGGACTTACACTTATGGATCATATTATTATTGGTGATAATAGATATATCAGCTTAAAAGAACAGGGGCTTCTATAACTTACTCAGTTTAAATATAAATAGCGACATCAATATAGGAGGTACTTACACAATGGCTTTGAAAACATATGGGATAGATTTTGGGACAAGTACAATAAAGATAAGTAGAAAGGGACAGGGAATAGTGTTGGATGAACGCAATATGATTGCTATTGCCGATAGAAAATCAATTATTGCAACAGGAAATGAAGCATATGATATGTATGAAAAAGCACCGGCTAATATAGTGGTTACTAATCCGGTCAGAAGCGGTGTAATTGCTGACGTTGCTAATATGACAGCCCTATTGGTACATTTTATTAAGAAGCTAAGCGGAAACAAAAGACCCGGCTTGGCAGATTATATTGTGGCTACTCCGTCTGATATCACCGAAGTTGAACGCCGTTCCTTTTATGAGCTTATAGCCAGTTCAAACCTTAAGGCAGGGCGTATTAAAATAGTTGATAAGCCTATTGCGGATGCTTTAGGTGCAGGTCTTGAGATTATGACTGCCAGAGGTGTAATGGTTGTTAATATAGGAGCTGATACTACCGAAGTATCTATATTATCATTAGGTGGTATTGTTCTAAGCAAATTAATTCCCATTGGTGGAAATAAGCTGGACGAGGCCATCAAAGGTATGGTAAAGAAAAAGCACAATCTTTATATAGGTGATAAGACAGCAGAGAATATAAAAAAGAAGCTTGCCAGTGCACTTCCCACAGTAGAAGCGAATGTTAAGGTATATGGAAGAGATGTAGTGACAGGACTTCCGGCACTAATGGAAATCAATTCAAAAACCGTATACGAAGCTATCGCTGAACATCTGTATTCAATAGTAGATGCTATCCGTATTATTCTGGAAAGAACTCCTCCGGAGATTTCATCTGATATATTAGAGAGCGGTATCTATGTAACCGGAGGATCCGCTAACATATTCGAGCTAAGAGGCCTTATTGCTAAGGAAACCGGCCTAAAGGTTAACATCTGCGAGGATCCTGCCAATACAGTAGTTAAAGGCCTAGGCAGAATCATGGATGAGGGGCAGCTTTCATCCCTGGCAGATTCTCTACGACCAAAGAATTTAGTAGATTAGGGAGTCGGTAATGAGACGTAGGACAAAATTTTATTTTAATCCAAAACATTGGCTTATTATAGGATTAGTTATTTGTATAAGCCTAATTATAATTTCATTTCGTTTTAGCGAATACCTCTATCCCGTAAGAAATGCGGTAGGCTCGGCTATCACCCCAATGCAAAAAGGAATCAACATCGTCGGAACATATATATCTGACGGTCTAGAAACCTTAAGAAGCATGAAAGAGCTTACCGATGAGAATAGAAGACTAAAGGATCAGGTCAGTGTTCTGTCTTATGAGAATAAGCTTTTACTGCAAAACAAGTATGAGCTGGATGAGCTTAGAGAATTATATGAGCTTGACCAGAAATACTTGGATTATCCTAAGGTCGCCGCCCGTATTATCGATAAGGATACTAATAACTGGTATAATATATTCACCATAGATAAGGGTACTAAAGACGGCCTGGCTGTAGACATGAATGTAATTGCAGGTAACGGTCTAGTCGGTATAATTACGGAATGCTATTATAACCATGCTAAGGTTCGCTCTATCATAGATGATAAAAGTGCTGTTTGGGGCATGTTTTTAAAGACATCTGATACATGCGTGGTGCGCGGGGATCTTAAGCTTATTGAAGACGGGAAAATCCATGTTGAATTTATAAGTAAGGATGCCCAGGTTGAGGATGGTTATGAGATAGTTACAGCCCATACCAGCCCCAAATTCCTACAAGGTATATTAATTGGTTATGTAAGCGATATAAGGCTTGATTCCAGTAATATGTCTAATAGCGCTTATCTAACCCCTGTGGTGGATTTTGAGCGACTAAGTGAGGTTCTTATTATTACCGAATT